>CALXIU010000147.1 GCA_944388415.1 uncultured Ruthenibacterium sp.
GGCTGCCTGCGCCCGAACCGCGGCCGGGACCGACCGGGATTCCCACGCTTTTGGCGTAGCGGATGAAATCGTACACGATGAGATAATAGTTGACGTATCCCATCCTGTCGATGACGGAGATCTCATAATTGAGACGCTCCTGCAAAGCAGCGTTCACGCGGCTGCCGTAACGGCGGCGCAGACCGTCCTCGCACAGAGAGACGAAGTACTCCTTGTTGTCGCGGCCGTCGGGCGCCTCGAAATACGGCAGCTTTGTGACGCCGAATTCAAAGTCAAAACTGCACAGCTCCGCGATCCGGTTCGTGTTCTCGCACGCGTCCGGCCACGCGGAAAAGAGCTCGTACATCTCGTCCGTGCTCTTGATGTAAAACTCTTCCGTCCCAAATTCCAGCGCGTTCTCGTCGTTGACCGTCTTGTTCGTCTGGATGCAGATCAGGATGCGCTGCATCCTTGCATCCTCTTTTTCAAGATAATGCGCGTCGTTCGTGGCGACAAGCGGGATGTTCGTCTCCCGCGCGAGGCGCACCAGCAGCGGAAGCACGCGCCGCTGCTCGTCAAGGCCGTGGTCCTGGATCTCGATGAAGAAATTGCCCGCGCCGAACAGATCGTTGTAATACAGCGCGGCGTTCTTCGCCTTCTCCATGTCCCCGGCGAGAAGCGCCTGCGGGATCTCGCCGGCGAGGCACGCAGACAGGCAGATCAGTCCCTCGTGATACTGTTCCAGCAGCTCGCGGTCGATGCGCGGCTTGCTGTAAAAGCCCTCGACAAAGCCCGCCGAAACCATTTTGATGAGATTTTTATATCCCACTTCGTTCTTGCACAGCAGCACGAGATGGTTCGACCCGTCGATCCGGCTGACCTTATCGAACCGGGTGCGGGTGGCGACGTAGACCTCGCAGCCGATGATTGGCTTGACGCCCGCCTTTTTGGCAGCCTTATAGAAATCGACGCAGCCGTACATCGCACCGTGGTCCGTAATAGCGATCGCCGTCTGACCGAGCGCCTTGACGCGCTCCATCAGACGGTCGATGCGGCAGGCTCCGTCAAGGAGGCTGTATTCCGTATGCACATGCAGATGCGTGAATTGTCTTGTGGTATCAGGCATTTGCTTCCCTTTCCCGCAGCCGCCGGGCGGTCTGTTCCAGCTTTTTCAGCCGGTGCGACAGGCCGGATTTGCTCAGCGGCGGATCAAATTTTTCCGAAAGCTCCTTGAGAGAAATATCCGGGTACTCCGTGCGAAGCGCAGCCGCCTCACGCAGCGCCTCCGGCAGCGCGTCAAGCGCACCGTGTTCCCGGAGAAACGCGATGGCGCGCAGCGTGTTCTGATTGGCGTTGACCGTCTTCTCAATGTTGGCCGTCTCGCAGTTTGTGATGCGGTTGGCCTTGTTGCGGAAGTCCTTGTATACTTTCAGGTTGATGAGTTCGAGCGTCGCGTTCGACGCGCCCATGTACGTCAGGATGTCCTCGATCTGGCCGCTCGCCTTGAAGTACAGCACGTTCGTGCCCTTGCGCTGCGTCCGCTTCGGAGAAAATCCCTGCGCGCACAGCAGAGCGTCAAAGTCCTTGAGCAGATGGAACCGGTTTGACAGAAACTCGAGGTTGTATTCGCGCTCCGGGTTCGTCATCGTGCCGCAGCACAGAAACGCGGTGGCCGTGAACGCGGCGACGCACCTGTCGCAGCAGAAATTGCGCCCGATGAGACGAAGCGCCGTCTCCTCGCCGCTGTGTCCGAACAGCTTCAGCATGCGCCGGACCTGCTCGCCGTCCTTGACAGACAGCTCGTAGAGCGACGTTCCCTCTTTTCCCTTCTCCGTGATGCGCGCTTCGATCCCGGCGCGCGCCAGCACCTTTTTGCAGTAATGCGCCACGGCAGAGAGTTCCGTGTGCAGAACGATCCCCTTCGCATCGAAATAACGCCCGAAACAGGCGACGGCATACGCCGCGGCGACGGCGCAGCAGCCTCTGGGCAAATCCCGCGACATGATCTCCTTTTTGACCTGCTGCGAAAAACTCACGCGGACAGCCTCCCTGTTCATGTACTGTATCCGCGGGTCGCGTCGCGGTGCTGCTCGATCGGATGATATCCCAGCGACCGCGCATGTGCGGCAAGCGCCCGCGCAAAGGTGATCGACCGGTGCTTGCCGCCCGTGCACCCGACGGCAATGGTCAACTGGCTCTTGCCCTCCCGGACATAGAGCGGGAGCGCGTACTCAAGCAGCGATTCAAGGCGGCGCAGCAGCTCCCGGCTCTCGTCGAACTGCATGACGTAATCGTACACTTCGCTGTCAAGGCCCGTCTTCATCTTCAGCTCCGGGACGTAAAACGGGTTGGGCAGACAGCGGACATCGAACACGATGTCCGCCTCCTGCGGGGTGCCGAATTTGAAGCCAAACGAGAGGAACGTCAGGCGCATCGCATCCGCGCTGCTCTCTGTGAACAGCGACACGACGCGGTCCTTGAGCTGCGACGTGCTGGTCAGGGACGTGTCGATCTTATAATCCGCCGCAGCATAAAGCGGGCGAAGGATCTCGCGCTCGCGCTGGAGCGCCTTCTCGGTCGACAGATTGCCCGGTTCGCTGAGAGGATGCAGCCGCCTGGTCTCCTTATAACGGCGAGTCAGAACGTCGTCGCGCGCGTCTAGAAACAGGATGCTGTATTCCACGCCGCGCCCGCGCAGCTCGCCGAGCATTTCCATGATCTCTCCGGCAGAGCGGCCGCCGCGGACGTCGAGCACAATGGCGATGCGCTGAAACGGGTTCTCGCTCTGCTGCGCAAATTCCACCAGCCTGGAGACGAGTCCGACAGGGATATTGTCGATGCAGAAAAAGCCGATATCCTCGAGGGCGTTCGTCGCGAGCGACTTGCCCGCGCCGGACATCCCTGTTACGATCAGAAGTTTCATGATTTCATCCTTGCTTTCAGCGGACGACGCGGATCTCTTTTTCCAGGACGTATCCTGTCTTTTCGCGCACGATCTGCGTGATGCGGTCGGTCAGTTCGATCACATCGGCACAGGTGGCCCCGCCCTTGTTGACGACAAAGCCGCAGTGTTTCTCGCTGACGGCCGCGCCGCCAACGGCAAATCCGCGCAGGCCGCATTGCTCGATCAGTGCGCCCGCATAGGCGCCCTCGGGTCGCTTGAATGTGCTGCCTGCGCTGGGCAGGTCAAGCGGCTGCTTGTCGGCACGGCGCTTCGCGTACTCCGTCATGCGCGCGCGGATGGAGTCGGGGTCATCCTCCGCGAGGCGCAGAACGGCTCCGATGATACACCAGTCGCGCTGAGAAAACACGGACGTTCTGTAGCCGAGCCGCAGCTCCGACGCAGGAAGGATCTGCGCGGCGCCCGTTTCATCCACGAACGTCACGCTTTCCAGCACATCGCACATCTCGCCGCCGTACGCGCCGGCGTTCATATAGACGGCGCCGCCGACCGTACCCGGAATGCCGAAGGCGAACTCGAGCCCCGCAAGGCCGCTGTCCGCCGCGGCGCGGCAAACGTCGGCAAGACGGGCCCCCGCCTGCGCGCAGACACGCCCGGCGGGGACATCGACAACGATCTGAGAGATGCTTTTCCCAACGCTGATGACCGCACCTTCAAAGCCCTCGTCCGCGAACAAAACGTTGGAGCCTCGGCCGAGAACATAATGGTGCACGCCGCACGCGCGGCACAGACTGAGCGTCTGCGCCAGCTGCGCCTCGCTGTCAGGCTCGCAGAACCAGGCCGCGGGGCCGCCGATTTTAAACGTCGTGTGCGGTGCAAGCGGCTCATTGCGCCGAAACAGGATCCCGGCGGCAGCGAGCTGCTGCGAAAAATCCGGCGCGCCCGTCATGCGCGCTGCTTCCCCAGGCAGGCGGCGCCAACGATGCCCGCGTCGTTGAACAGCTGCGCCGCAACGATCTTTGTGCGGCGGGGATTGGCGCGCGCGTACTCCTCACGGTCGACATATGCGCGAATGGGCGCGAGAAGCGTCTCGCCTTCGCGGGAGATGCCGCCGCCGATGCACAGGATCTCCGGCTGGAAAATGTTGATGACATTCGCAATGCCGCAGGCGATGTAGCTGACGAAGGTGTTGACGACCTGCTTGGCAAGCGGATCGCCGGCACGCATCGCATCATATGCCGTGCGCGCATTGACCTTTGAGAGGTCGCCTCCGACCATATCCCACATCATGTTGTCGGGGTTCTTGCGCATCGCAGCGCAGGTGTCCTCCGTAAGGGCACGGGAGGAAGCATATTTCTCCCAGCAGCCATTGCGGCCGCACATGCAGGGACGGCCGTCCTTGACGATGACCATATGGCCAAGTTCCGCGCCGGCGGCGTTGTAGCCGGAAAAGATCTTACCGTCGATGATGATGCCGCTGCCGATGCCAGTGCCGAGCGTAATGACAACAGCGTGCTTCGCGCCCCGCGCGCCGCCGGCAATGTACTCGCCGTATGCAGCCGCGTTCGCGTCGTTCTCAATGTACACCTTACGGCCGAGCAGCGCTTCCACATGCTCCTGCAGCTTCCAGTTGTGATAGCCGAAATTGGCGTTAAACTCCACGACGCCGGCCTCCGGGTCCACGCTGCCGGGCGTACCGATCCCCACCCAGTCGACCTGAGTATCAAGGTCGATCTCATTTTTCTGGCAAAGCTCGCGGCAGAGCTCCGCGATGGACTTTTCCACCTCCGCCTCAGGGCGCGGAAGATTCGTCTTGCAGGACAAAGACGCGATCACCTTGTCGTTCTCATCTACAAGGCCCGCCGCAATGTTAGTGCCGCCAAGGTCAACTCCGATGGTATAGTGTTTCATAGTTCTTCCTCCATTTTTGCGGCGATGGCCTTGCCATGCCGTCTCAGTTCTTCAATAAGCGTTCGTTTGTCGGCGTTGATGATCAGCTCGCGCGGATAGCCGACCTGTTTCAGGACCGGCAGGACAGAGTCAAAAACGCCGAGATGGTAGATCGAATGCGCGTCTGAATTGACGGCGATACGTGCTCCCGCACGCTTACATGCAAGAGCCAGCTCGAAAAGATTTTTTTCTCCGCCCGGGCGCGCAACACAGGAATTGGCGTTGAATTCCACAACTTTTCCGCGCGCGGCAAACTCCTTTGCGACAGCGTCGTAGTCGTACCGGAACGCCGCCGTCTCGCTGTGCCCGATCATGTCCACGTGCGGATTGGCCGACACCTTCAGCCAGAGCCTCGTGCACTCATCCTCTGTCAGCGTCGGGCGCACGACGTCCGAGTGCAGCGATGCGATCACCCAGTCGAAATGGAACAATCCGAAATCCCGTTCCGTGAGATCCAGAGCGCCGGATGCATCCACGATGTTCGCCTCGACGCCTTTGAGAACCCAGACGCCCTCCATTTTTTCGGGCAGCGTGCCGAGATTGTAAAAATACCAGCGATGGGGCGAGTCCGGCATTGCGGGGCCATGGTCGGTCACCGCCATGGCCCAAAAGCCCTTTTGCGCCGCGGCGCGCGCCATTTCTGTAATGGTATTGAACGCATGATTGGAAACCACGGTATGCGTGTGAAGGTCTGCGACAAAATTCATGTGTGTTGCGATTCTCTTTCCCTTATCCTTCTGTATCGTCCTGCAAACCAAGGTTTGCCAGCAGCTCCTTGGCAGCGTTATAGCCCATCTTCTTCTGACGGTTGTTGATCGCCGCGGCCTCGAGCACGATGGCCAGGTTACGGCCCGGCATGACGGGAATCACCGTGCACGGCAGCGCAATGCCCAAAATGTCAATGGTATTTGCCTCAAGACCCGTACGGCTGTAGTTTTTCGTCTTGTCCCACGGCTCAAGCTCAACGACAAGATCGACCTTCTCGCTCAGCTTGACCGCACCGGAGCCGAACACGCGCGCGACATTGATGATGCCGACGCCGCGCAGCTCGATGAAGTGACGGATGTTCTCGGGCGAGGTGCCAAGGATCGTGCGGTCAGAAACGCGGCGCAATTCGACCGCATCATCAGCGATGAGGCGGTGGCCGCGCTTGACCAGTTCAACGGCAGTCTCGCTCTTGCCGACACCGCTCTCACCCAGGATGAGGATACCCTCGCCGTACACCTCGACGAACACGCCGTGGCGCGTAATGCGCGGCGCGAGGTCGACGCTGAGGTGAGAGATCAGCGTACTCATCATGCTGGACGTGCTCTCAGAGCTGTGCAGCACGGGAACTTCGTATTTGGTGGCAAATTCGATGATCTCCGGGAAGATCTCAAGATTGCGGGTAATGATAACAGCCGAGGGGCCCGTGGCCAGCAACGTATGCACATGGGAACGGCGTTCATTCTCCGGCAGAGTCCGCAGATAGCCGATCTCGGCCATGCCGAGGATCTGCACACGGCGCGGGTCAAAGTACTCGTCATAGCCCGTCAGAAGAAGCCCCGGACGGTTGACTTCCGCGGAAATGATGGGAATATCCTTCGGTTCCCGCGGTGCATAGACGACCTCGAGTTTCATTTTCTCAATGATCTTGGAAAGCGGTACGCTGAATTGCGGCATATGACCACCTTGCCTTTTCTGTATGAAATCCCGCCGGTATATCCGACGATTTTGTTCGTATCAATGCGCAGGAGGGATGCTTGTTTCTCCTGTGCACCGATATAATTATTATAATATATCATCCGCGAGATAGCAAACCTTGTTTTCGAATTTTATGCACGTTTGTGCGCGCGCAGAAGCGCGCCGCCGTTTTTGAAATCCAAAGACAACGCGGCGCGCGGTCACACGAACCGCGCGCCGTTAAGATTCATCCATGGCGCAGCCGGCATGAAAAGGACAAGCGGCTGTCGTCATAAAGGGCCTGCTCCCGATCCAGTTCATCGACGAGCGCGCTGCTGCGCATACGGAGCCACCATGAAAAGCCGAACACATCGTTGCGCCGTCCGAACGTCTTGCTCACCAGTGCGTCAAATGTTTTTTCCAGATATCTGTCAACTTTGTCCGTTGCCTCCGCAGCCTGCTCCGCATACAACGCGCGTCCGCCGCGTGAGAGCGTCATAATGGTTCCCGTCATTGCAAGCTGCAGGCGCAGGCCGTCCGCGGCAAGAGAGCGCCTGACCGTCGCGCCCTTGACATTCACGCTCAGCCGCTCTTCCGGGATCTCAAAAGACAGCTGGCCCGTTTTGCCGAGCAGCAGCAAAGCGAGCTGAAATTCCGCATCCTCCAATTCGCTCTGCGGCGCGCCATCATCAAACAGCACTCCCTTCGAAACGCCCTGCGCAGTACCGCTTTCGTCAAGATCCAGCACCGGCAGCAGACCGGAAAAACCGTTTTCACAATCGGCGTCCTGGAGGCCGAACGCCCCGGCTCCATCCGGCGACGCGGCAAGATCCTCCGCCTCGCGGACGGTATCCGCGACAGAGTCTTCGAACTCTGAAAACTTCTGCACATCGATCGGGGTGAGGAATACCGTGAGGTCTTTGCGCGAGGTCTCCTCCTCGCCGAAATAAGCAAGGACCGGCGTCGGGTCCATCTTGAGGCAGCCTGAGCCGAGCAGAAGCAACCCATTCTGCGCATAAAACGGATCCTTCGTCTGTTTGCTCTCCGCGTCAGCAAGCGCCGACGCCACGTCCTCGCCCTCGCCGAGATAAATGCGCGCCTGTCCTTCGGCGCTTGCCGCATCCGTCGTCGGCGCGCAGCTGAATACAACGATGGCTGATTGGAAAACATTCTCTCTCCTGTCGAGAAAGATCGCTTTGACAATTGCGCGGTCTCCGAGGCTGACCGTACCGCAGCCGGTGAGAAAGAGCGCCAGTGCCAGCACGCACGCTGCCATGCGTTTCACTGCTCCACCCCCAGACATTTTGAAAACAAAAGCGCACCCCCAAACGCAGCCAGCGTACCATATGACAAGACGACCCCCACAACGCGCTGCGGGACGGCCGCGCACACGAACGCCCCCGCAAGCGTGAGCGCCATTGCAGCCGGCAGGCAGGCGTTTGCCGCTCTCTCCGGAAGAAGCCCCCGCACCGCCGTACGCGTGCCGTACAACAGAAGCGACTGCTTCATCAAAAGCGCCAGCAGCCAGATACCGACGTGCAGCGCGTCAAAGCGTTTGAATACGGAAAGCCCGCCCAGGCGCGCCAGCGTGTGCAGCGGCTGCATCTGCTGCGCGGCACGCGCACCGAGCACCAGCTCAGCCGCCACAGCTGCGCCGGCGAAAAAAAGCGCCATCCAGACGACCGCCCGCCGAATGCATCTTGCGCCGCTCTTGTGCATTGGCAGCTTCAAAAGCAGGAAGCACAGCAGCTCCGCCGGGAAGACACAGCTCGTCGTTATGCGAAGCGCCGCTCCGGAAAACGGATATGCCGAAAAAGAAAGATTCTCGATCCGCATGGATCCGGCGGCTGAAATGAGGAGAAGTGCCGCTCCGGCCGCGAACAACACGCAAATGACACCTGCGGCGCGCGTCATCGTGAGCATTCCCCGGCTGACGGCATAGAGCGCGGCGAGCAGGACGATCGCCGCCGTGATGAGGCTCAACGTCGGTTCGTCGCTGACATAGCGGTAAAAGCGCTCTGTCGTCACGAGCGACGAGCCGCCGGAGAGAGCCGTCACCGCGGCAAACAAGAGAAGTACAGCTTTTGCTTGCGCCATCCGCCCGCTGCGAAGAAGCCGGAGGGAGCGGTCAGATACAACGCGAAAGAAAACCGCGCACACCGCGCAGACGGAAACGGCCGAAAATGCAGCGGCCCAGACTGCGCTCTGCGCGCTGATCTGATCCGGAACGACAAACGGTCGGACGACCGCGTCAACAGAGAGCGCGACAAACAGCAGCGGGGCGATCTGCCTTTCAGGCGACACATTCACCTGCTTCATCAATCATCCCCCCACGTTTCACTGGGCAGGTCGGACACGGAGAAATTCTCCGCAGCAAGCTTGCGCCAATTTGCACGCACGATGCCATCGTTCCAGACAATTCTGCTCGGCGGGGCGACCGGCGACAGATACGGTACGCCGAAGGAATCCATCCCGCAGAGATTGAGCACCATGCAGAACAAAAGCGCTGCGATCCCGATCGGGCCGAAAATGCCGCCGGCCAGAACAAACAACGAGCGCAACACCGTGATGGGTTCGTACAGAGACGGCACAACAAACGTGCAGATCGCACTGAGAGCCGCCGCAATTACGACAGGCGTGCTCAGAAGCCCCGCGTTGACGGCAGCATCGCCGACGATCAGCGCCGCAACAAGGCTGACGGAATGGCCGATCGGCCTCGGAAGACGAAGCCCCGCTTCGCGGACGATCTCCAGAAGGAATGTCACCAAGAGCGCCTCCAGAAACAGCGGCAGCGGCGTAGCCTGCTCTCCCGCCGCGATCTTGTAGAGCATCGTGTCGGGCAGAAGTTCCGGTGTGAATGTTGCAACACTGACGAACACCCCCTGCAGCAAGACTGCCAAAAAGAACGCCGTGTATTTGAACAGTCTCACCAAGGACGCAAAATACGCCTTTTCCGAGTAATCGTCCATGCTCGCAAAATTTTCCGTAAAGAAATACGGGACGATCATCGCGAACGGGCTGCCGTTCGCCATCACGATGATTTTCCCCTCGCAGATCTTCGCGGCGGCTGTATCGGAACGCTCCGTATAACCGACAGACTGAAAAAAAGAAAAGCGCTTTGACTGCAAAAACGGCGCGAGATATCCCGTATCAAACACAAACGGCAATTGGGCAGTCCGCAGCTTTCGGCGGATCGTCTCTACAAGCGCCTTCGGTGCAAGCTGGCGGTGATAGAGCATCGCGAGTTCCGTCTGCGTCCGCTCCCCCGCCGTCATCGTCTCGACTACAAGATCGCCGGTGCGGATCAGCCTTCGGACAAGGCTGAGATTGACGCGCAGAAGTTCCGTGAAACCCTCGCGGGAACCGCGCACATTGCCCTCCCCGCTCGGCTCGGAGACAGAGCGGAACTGCATGCTCTGCGTCGACAGAACGACCGCCTGCGCGACGCCGTCGATGAGGATCACGCTCGTTCCCGCCGTCAGCTGCGTGCGGACGTCGTCGAAACAGACGCAGCTGCGGCTCTCCAGCGGGATCGCCGTCCGCCGCATCAGGTAGTCAAAAAGGTCTTCCGGCTCGCGACGCAGTTCATGCGGCTGGCTCAGGATATCCAGCATCATGATCCAGAGCCGCTCGATGCTTGACAGTCCCTCAAACATGCAGATGCAGCACCGGCAGCCGCACAGCGTGACGTCCTTGGTGTAAAAATCCACGCAATCGCCGAACATCTCCTTGATCCTGATCTTGTTTTCAAGCAGGCTCTTCGTCAGTTGCTCCGCCATAAAAACGCCCCCTTTGATTCGAATGCAGTATGACCGGAGCGTATGCGGTTTAGTCCGCCGGGGCAAAATAGTCCTGCAACCGTACCTGAGGTGACAATGATGTTCATTCTGCTTTTCCGCACAGCGCTGATCTATGCGCTCATCATTCTTGCGATGCGCCTAATGGGCAAAAAACAGCTCGGAGAGCTTCAGCCCTCCGAGCTGGTGTCGACGATCCTGATTTCCAATCTCGCATCCATTTCCATCGAGTCGCCGGAGCTTCCTCTGACCGGTAGCATCGTCCCCGTGTTTCTGATCGTAGTGATGGAGATCCTCGTCTCGGCGCTGTGCGTGAAAAGTCCCCGCGCCGCAACGCTCATCGCGGGCACGCCGCGCGTCATCATCCGCAACGGGGTCATCGATCAGGAAACGCTCTACGAACTGCGTTTTACCATCAACGATCTGCTGGAGGCGCTGCGCGGCAAGGATGTTTTTTATCTGGAGGAGGTCGCGCTTGCCATCGTGGAGACAAACGGTACGGTCAGCGTCCGAAAAACCGCCGATGCGCAGCAGCCGAAAGCGGGCGAAGCCCTTGCACCGTTTCCTCTCATCGTAGACGGACGGACGGATCGCGCGGCAATGCGGGCGGCAGGCTTCACCGAGAAGGCTCTTGACGAAGCATGCCATAAGCATGGGATCCCTCGGTGCAACGCCCTGCTTGTGACTTGTACCGCATCTGGCGAACTGCGGGTCGTGGAGCGCCGGATGCCTGGCGGCGGGACCGGAAAAGGAGGCAAAGCGTGAAGCGGATCTGGATGGCGTTTCTGATACTTGCCGCAATGTCCGCCCTCGCATTCGGCAGCCACAGGATCGTCAGCCGCACAGCGGCCGACGTCCTCGTATCGCTGGAAAACGTGCGCTCCTTTGCGCAAGACGGCGATTTTGACGCAGCGCGTCGCGAGATCGCGTCAGCGCTCGACGGCTTCGAGCGGGACGGACACCTTTTGGAGCTGTTTTTCAAGAGAGAATATGTGGCGAACATCCGCGTAAGTCTCGCAGGGCTGGAGGCCTATGCCAATGAAGAAAGCGCACCCGACTTGTGCAGCGAGATCGACAAGGCTGCACAACAGGTGCGCATGATGGAGCATATGTATGATTCAATTCTCTGATTTTTTTTCTTCGCGGGGCTGATCACGCTTCGCCAGCAAGCTGCGAAGTTCAGCCATAAACGTATCAATGTCACTGAATTGGCGATAGACAGAGGCAAAGCGAACATACGCCACCTCATCGATCTGTTTGAGCTGATCCATCGCCAGTTCGCCGATGCGAATGCTTGTCACCTCGCGCTCATAGCCGCTCAGCAGCGTCTGCTCAATTGAATCCACCACATTTTCCAGCGTTTGCAGCGATACAGGGCGCTTTTCACACGCTCGGACAAGACCATTGAGCAACTTCAGACGGTCAAACGCCTCGCGCGATTTATCCTTTTTGATCACGACCAGCGGGACCGTTTCGAGCATTTCGTATGTTGTGAAACGCTTATTGCAGACCGTGCACAACCTCCGGCGCCGAATGCGTTCTCCGTCGTCCGCAGGCCGGGAGTCGATCACCTTCGTGTCGGCTTCTCCGCAAAACGGGCATTTCATGGGACCAGCTCCTTTTTCATAGTATCGGTGGAATTGCGGCAATAGCGGCTCTCGAGCCACCGGCGCGCAGTCTCAAGCTGCCGCGCGGCTTCAAATCCGTCACGGTACAGTTCGATCACCATATCTCCCGAAAAGCCGTCCTGCGCAAGCAAGCTGAACAGCTCGTCGAAATCGAACTTTCCCGTTCCCGGAGGCGTACAGTCACACACATCGTTCCAATCGCTCAAATGCAGATATGCGATGCGGCCGCCCATCGCCTTGCACATCTCCCGCGTCGTCACGTCCGCACGGCGCATTTGCTTGACGTCAAGGACAAAACTCACATCGTCGTTCAAAAGATCGCGCATTCGCGTGATCGCGTCAGGGAAGCCGCACTTGCAGCGCACGACATTTTCCTGACAGAAATCCACGCCGTATTCCCTTGCCATCTTGCGCAGTTCCAAATAGTTGCGGCAGTACTTCTCAAATGGATACGGCGTCGTCCGATGGTCTCCGTGGAACACCGCGCGCGGGATGGAAAGTTCCCGGCAGATCTCGAACCACCGGCGATAGAGCCGCATTCCCTCCTCCCGGCGAGTCCTGTAATCAGACGCAAAAAAATACGTCTCCATAAACGATGTGGAAGGATGAAGCGCCGTAACGTGCGCGCCTGCGCTTTCGATCTGCGCGCGAAGCCCCGAGACATATTCCGGAGTCATTTCTCCGAACGCGTTAAAAAAGATCTCGACATTCGAGACACCGCATGCCAGAAGTTCCGAGAGTGAGAGCTTTGTCTCGCACGGAAACAGACACGATGTCGACACACCGCAGCGCATCACGCCCTCACCGCCTTTCTTTGCCCTATATTATTACATATTCTAAAGAAATTTGCAACGAAAACACGGCACAAAATTCCAGAATCAGGTAATTTGCATCAATTGCAAAAAAATCAATAAATATCCCCCGGCGAAGCCGGGGGTTTTTTCCAGACGGGTAAAACCCTGGAATACTAGCGCACGCGTCACGTCGCGTTGGTACGGTCTGCCAGCCGCGAAAGATTGTTACTTGCCGCCCGTAAACGGGCTCTTTAGAAGTTTCCCATCGTCATCTGTT
>CALXIU010000148.1 GCA_944388415.1 uncultured Ruthenibacterium sp.
GGACGCCGACGGCAACGTCTATCTGCTGCTGGAGTACAGCGACGCGCTGACGGGCAGCGTCACCGGCCAGGAGCTGGCCGTGTACCGCGCCGACCGTCTGCTGCTCAAGAAGGTGGCGTCGCACGCGCTGGACACGTCCGCGGGCGTGCGCTGGAAATGGCTGTCCGTCACCAGTTCGGCCAGCGTCATGGGCACGACGGAAAACGGCGGCTCCATCGTCCGCGACGTGTACGACCTGAGCGCGCTCACGTCGCGCGGGCAGGCGGGCGCGAAGAGCAGCCGCACATATGCGCTGGAGGCGGACGAAGGCGTCTGGCGCGCGTGGGCGATGGGCTCGTCCACGGCGTACGTCTCCGGCTCGGGCAAGCTGTTTTTGTCCGGCGAGGACGGCTCCGTCGATGAGATCTATCCCGCCCGCGTGCTGGACCGCGTGATGTATCCCATCTACGCCAGCCCCATCGACACCGAGACGATGTATCTCGGCGAGCAGGAGAGCGGCGACATGCTCATCATCGACGTGACGACGCGCGCGACCACCGTCGTGAAGGAGGGCAATCAGGCGTTCACCGGCTCGGGCAGCTACACGCCCGCCGACCTCGTCGCCGCCTCCATCTCCGACGAGGGCAATTTCATGGGCGTCGTCAACAACGCCGCGGAAAACCGCTATGAGCTTGTCATCACCGTCAACGGGCAGTCGAGCGTGATCTCGTCCGTGCGCGCCACTGTCGCGGGCATCCTCGGCGGCGCGGTGCTGTGGCTGGTCATCTGGACCGCCGTGTGCGCGGCGGTGCTCACCGTGCTGAGCATGCTCTTCCGGCGCCTGATGGCGGGCCGCACGCTCGCCGCGAAGCTGCTGACGATGGCCGTCCCGGTGTTCGTGGTGTCCGTCACGCTCTTCGGCGCGTTCTCGTACGTCAACTACCGCGGCTCCATCCTGGACAGCTTCGAGAAGCAGGTCGTCGACGAGGGCAACATGCTGATGGCGCTGTTCGGCACCGAGAGCTTCGACGGCATCGAATATCCCTACGATTACTCCGGCGACGATTACAAATACCTCATCTCCCAGATGAACACGCGCAGCGTGTACACCCGCACCGCGTACTATGAGCGCGGCGGCCTGTACACGGGCGTCGACCGCGACGCGCCGTGCTTCTATCCGTTCGGCGTCAACATGAACGCGGACGCCGACGCGCTCTACCTCGCGGCCGCGTACTCCGGCACCGCCCAGACAGGCGTGCTGCGCGACAAGAACGGCGAGCGCCTCGTGTGCGTCACGCCGGTCGGCGGCGCGGCGGGCGAGACGGTCTACCTGCTCGAGACGGGCATCCTGATGGAGAACGTCAACACCTACACCCGCGCGTACCTCATCACGTTCTGCGCCGTGGGCGCGGCGTTCCTGATCGCCGTCTCGCTCATCCTGAACGCGGTGTTCCGCCGCGCGCTGCGCCCGCTCAGCGACATCCGCCAGGGCCTCGAGCTCTTCGCGCAGGGCGACCGCACCGTGCGCCTCGAGGACTCCGACACCGCCGAGCTGTCGGGCATCGCCCGCGTGTTCAACCAGATGGCGGGCGACATCGACGTCCAGATCTACAACCTGCGCCAGACCAGCGGCACATACTTCCGCTTCATCCCGCAGAAGGTGTTCCGCCTGCTGGGCAAGGACAACCTCGGAGACCTCGACCTCGCCAGCGGCAAGCAGGCGTCGTACCACATCCTCAGCGTGGAGCTGGGCATCCCGTCGCGTATCTCGAACGACGAGGCCAAGCGCATGACCGACAAGTTCTTCTCCATCGTCGACGGCCTGTGCGAGGAGCACGACGCCGTGCTGCTGACGGATTCGGTCAATCTGCGCCGGCTGCAGGTAATCTGCCCGAAGGGCGGCGACAGCGCCGTCGACATCGCGCTGTCCGCGCTGTCGAGGCTCGACGCGCTCAACGCCGCGACGCTCGTGCAAAACCGCATGGACGCGTTCTTCCTCGTGCACCGCGCGGATGTGTACTACGGCATCTGCGGCGACGAGAAGCGCCTCGTGCCCGCGATGATCAGCGGCGAGATGGACTACCTCACCGAACAGGCGTACGAGCTGCGCCGCTACGCCAGCCGCCTCGTCGTCACCGAGGCCGCCCTCGAGGGCATGGACGCGGAGCACTATTTCCACCGCTACATCGGCTGCCCCGAGAGCGCCGACGCCGCGCGCTTCGGCCTGTACGATTTCTACGACTCCTGCTCGCCCGAGGAGATCCGCCTCATCAACGAGACGAAGCCCTCCTTCGACAAGGCGATGGAGCTGTACACCGCCTCCCGCTGGTACGACGCGAAGAACATGTTCGCCGTCGTGCTGCGCGAGAACCAGTACGACAACGTCTCCCGCGCCTACATCTTCCGCTGCGAGAGCCATCTGTAAATCCTTGAATCATTTTCCTTTGAAAGGGGGCTGAGAGCAGGTGTTCAAACTTCTGGCGAGTATCTTCATGCGCCTTGTCACCGCCGTGACGAGCCCGTTCCGGATGCTGATCGTGCGCATCCAGCGCTTGTTCAATATCAACGTCCTGACGGCGAAGCTCATCCCCCTGCTCACGAGCAAGATCCGGTCGCTCATCACGCTGCGGCCGCAGTCCGAAAAGGATTACTTCAGCGTCGGCCGCTACTGGGTCTACAAAAAGCTGCTGCTCACGGCGGTGCTGGCCGTGTGCGCGGGCGTGTTCATCTTCTTCACGATGTTCGCCGCGCCCGTCACGACGACCGCGCAGCCCGAACAGGTGCTGACCACCGTCGCGTTCGACTACGACGACATGTCGCTGGCTGAGTACTCCGGCACCGCGAACATCCTCGCCGCGGACGGGCAGATCGTCTACACCGGCGACGTCACGGCGGGCGTGTGCACCGGCGCGGGCACGCTGTGGGACCGCAAGGGCCGCCTGCTGTACGAAGGCGAATTTGCGAACAACCAGTACTCCGGCCAGGGCGTTCTGTACTGGCCGTCCGGCAAGGTCCGCTACGAGGGATCGTTCGCCGAGAACAAGTTCAACGGCGACGGCGTGCTCTACGCCGAGGACGGCGTCACCGCCGTGTACATCGGCACGTTCAAGAACGGCCTGCGCGACGGCGAGGGCCGCGCCTACGACGAGGCGGGCCGGCTCATCTACGAGGGCACGTTCTCCGTCGACAACTACCACGGCTCCGGCACGCTGTACGGCTCCGACGGCCTCGTCGATTACGCCGGCGAGTTCTTCCAGGGCCAGCCGCAGGGCACCGGCACGCTGTACTCCGCGCAGGGACGCGCGCTGTACACCGGCACGGTCTACGACGGCAAGATCAACTACTCCTCGCTCGTGGGCGCGACGCTCGCAGACGTCGAGGCCGCGTTCACCGAGACGCCCCGCATCTACTACAACGACATGGGCAGCGTCTTCGTCTACGAGGAGGCTGGCGTCATCCTCACGATGGACTGCACCGTCAAGGTCGACGTCTGGGAGAACGAATCGGCCGCAAGCTCCGGCACGAGCGACCGCACGTACTACATGCCGACGGCGGCGGATTCGTTCGGCTCGGTCACCGCGCTCGGCGGCATCACGCGTCCGGGCGGCGTCGTGATCGCGGCCGCGGCCCCGCGCCTGCCCGACGTCTCGCTCGGCGCGACGATCACGACGGGCGGCGGCTCCGCCTCCTCGTCTTCGTCTTCGTCCTCCTCTTCCTCGTCTTCGTCCTCCTCGTCCTCGTCTTCATCCGAGTCGTCCTCGTCTTCATCCGAGTCGTCCTCCTCGTCGTCCGCCGCCTCGTCCGCGCCGGCCGAGCCGGCGCAGCCGGAGTTCGTCGAGAAGAACCTGACGCTGTACTTCGAGATCGACTCGAACGTCTGGCAGGCGGAATCCGACCTCGACAAGACGAAGGTGTTCGTCAGCGCCGTCACGGTGTTCGGCGACAACATCGACAAAGCGGAGGTCGAGGCGTACGGCGACGCCGCGTACGCGGTCGACAAGGCCCCGATGCTCGAGGACTGCGTCGCCATCCGCCAGCTGCGCGAGAAAACGCCGACGGCGTTTTCGAACATCACGTTCCAGCTCGACGAGCAGAACAAGCTGTTCCTCGAAGTCAGCGGCATCAGCCAGGCCAACCAGATCACGCGCTACGGGCGCGACGCGAACGGCCTGACATACGAATACTGTTATCCGTACACGGCCGCGCCGGCCGAGTCCGCTGCGGACGCCTCAGAGGAGTCCGCAGCGGCGCAGGAGACGACGCCGATGTACTACACCATCAGAAAGGGGTGAGGCGGCAATGGCCGATTTTTCCATCGTCGCGGACGTCAGCACGGCGCTTCTCAAGCTGCTGCGGGCGCAGATGTGCCCGTCGCCCATCAGCGCGCCGGAGTCCATCCGCCTCGCGGCGCCCACCGACAAAAACGCCGATTTTCAGCTCGGGCTGTATCTGTACGACCTGCGCGAGCTGAGCGAATTCCGCTCCGGATCGGTGCGCCGCGGCGCGGACAACGTCCGGCGCAACCCGCCCAGGCCGCTGAGCCTGTCGTACGTGCTGTTTCTGAACGGCAAGGCGCAGATCGCGGCGGGCGCGGAGGCGGAGCAGCGCATCCTCGGCCGCGCCATCCAGGTGCTGTCGGACTATCCCACCATCGACGTGAACGAGGCGCATCCCTTCGCCGAAGAGCTGGAGGACCCCGCGTCGATCACATTGCTGTCCATGACGCTCGAGGAAAAATCGAAGCTCTGGTCAGTGCTCAATCAGCCGTATCAGCTGGGCGTCTACTTCACGGTTTCGCCGCTGATGCTCTCGTCGCGCCGGGAGGACAGCTTCACCCGTGTGCGCGAGGTGGAATTTCGCGGCGAAGTCGCCCGGTGACCGGAGGCATTCCACACCGGCGAAAGGGGGTGATGTGATTGATTCATATTTCCATGCGTTTTGCCCTGCTGCTGAAGGACGATTTCAGCGGCGCGACCGTGACGGACGGCGCGCACCGCTTCTTTCTGGACGGCGCGCCGGCGGCTCCCGTGCGCAAGCCGGACGGATTCTACGTCTTTCTGACGCCGCACGGGCAAAAGCCCGGCACGTCCTGGCGCGTGCGCATCGAGAGCGCGCGCTACCAGACAAAGGAGCTCACCGTCGATGCACAGTCGCTCGCGCCGAACATGCCGCTGCGCGTTGTGCAGCTGTATCGGAAGCCGCACAGCGGGTTCCTCGACTGCCGCTGGCTCGAGGCCGAGGCGCCGCCCGGCGCGCTGGCCGTCGCGCTTCTTGACGGCGGCGACGCGCCGCTCTCCCTGCGCGGGTTTGCGGACGACGGACGCTCGCTGACCTTGTACGGCTACACGGCGGCCAATCTGCTGTGGCAGCGCGTGTGCGTCGGCGAGGGCCGCGCGGGAGAGCTGTTCACCCTGACGGAGCGAACGCCCAACGGGGGATATGCCGTGGATCATCCGCCGCGCATCGCCCACAGTGAGGGCGAGCCCATCCGGCTGGCGGCCTGCGGCCTTGCGAACGCGCAGGGCCGCGCGGAGATCCCGATGCGGCCAGAATGGCTGGAGCGGGCGAACACCGTCCTGCAATATGATGAGGAGGCGATGCGATGGCTGGAAACCTTGTAGTCAACGGGGCCCAGATGATGTGCAGCTTCGGCATGGCGCCGTCGGCGCTCGTCGTCACACCGCAGAACAAGGTGATGTGCGACAGCCTGCCCGCGGCGAACATCGCCGACTGCAAGCCGATGGCGAACATCATGCCGTTCGGCATGTGCACGTCGATGGCAAACCCCACCGTCGCCTCCGCGACGGCCGCGGCGCTCGGCGTCCTTACGCCGATGCCGTGCGTGCCGTCCCCGGCCGGGACATGGCTGCCCGGCAGTACCACGGTGCTTCTCGGCGGGATGCCCGCCCTGAACAACACCTGCAAGCTCATGTGTGCTTACGGGGGAGTGATCCAATTTACCACCCCCGGGCAAATAAAAACAACCGTAGGAAACTGATCAACACGCAACACAACAAATCGAAAAGGAGGAGCGGTCCGGAATTGATCACCGGACCCAGAGAATTATGGCAGAGTATTTGTCCCCCGGAGTGTATGTTGAAGAGTTTGAATCCGGTATGCGTGCGATGGAAGGCGTCAGCACCAGCACCGCCGGCTTCATCGGCATGGCCGAGCGCGGCCCTGTCGTCGGCACTCCCGAGTTCATCACCAGCTTCGCCGACTACCAGCGCAAATTCGGCGGCTATCTGTCCGAGACCACGCACGGCGCGAACCGCTTCCTGCCGTACGCGGTGGAGCAGTTCTTCGCCAACGGCGGCGCGCGCTGCTTCGTGATGCGCGTCGCGCCCGCCGACGCCAAGCCCGCCTACGCGGTGCTGGGCAGCGCGGTCGTCACCGCCAAGAACCCCGGCAAGTGGGGCAATGCGATCCGCGTCGCGGTCGCCGCCTCCTCCAAGGGCAAGACACAGGCCGTCGCCGTCAACGAGGACGCCGCCGGCGCCAAGACCTACACGCTGAAGAACGCCTCCGCGTTCAATGTGGGCGACGTCGTCGCGGTCGTCGACGGCGGCAAGACAGTCGAGGTCAACCGCGTCGCGAAGGTCCAGGGCAACGAGGTCGCGTTCGAGAACGAGTTCACCGAGGCTGTCGTGGACACCGCCCTCGTGCCGAAGCGCGTGCTCGCCACGTGCGAGGTCAACGTCGAGGTCTCCTGCGGCGACGCCGTCGAGACGTATGAGAACGTCTCGCTGAACGAGGCCGATTCGAGCTACATCGCCAACCGCATGGCCCGCTCCGAGCTGGTCACGGTCAAGGTGACGGGCGCGGCCCCTGTCGCGGCCCCGGTCGCGGTGCTGGCGGGCGAGGGCGCCGACAAGGCGGTCTACACGCTCGCGGGCGGCGTTGACGGCAACTGCAAGGCGGCCGACGACGCGATGTACATCGGCGGCGGCGACGCCCCCGGCAAGCGCACCGGCCTCGCGGCGTTCGAGGAGGTCTCCAACGTCAGCATCATGGCCATCCCCGGCATCACCAGCGCCGCCGTGCAGCTGGCGCTCGTGGCCCACTGCCAGAACCTGGCCAACCGCTTCGCCGTGCTCGACATGCCGCTCGAGATGACCAAGCCGCAGGATCTGCTGAAGCACCGCGAGATCGTCGATTCCGACTACGCCGCGATGTACGCGCCCTGGCTGCAGGTCTATGATCTCGCCGCGAAGCGCCCGGCGTACATCCCGCCCTCCGGCGCGGTGTGCGGCATCTATGCCCGCGTCGACATCGCCCGCGGCGTCCACAAGGCCCCCGCGAACGAGGTCGTCAACAACTGCCTCGGCCTGTCGTGCCTGTACAACAAGGGCGAGCAGGACCTGCTCAATCCCGCCGGCGTCAACCTGATCCGCGCGCTGCCCGGTCAGGGCATCCGCGTCTGGGGCGCGCGCACCTGCTCGAGCAACAGCCTGTGGAAGTATGTCAACGTCCGCCGCCTGTTCATCTACCTCGAGGAGACCATCCGCACGCAGACCAACTGGGCCGTCTTCGAGCCCAACGACGAGGTCCTGTGGCTGCGCGTCCAGCGCACGATCACCTCGTTCCTGCGCGATATGTACCGCTCCGGCGCGCTCGTCGGCGCCACCGAGGACGAGGCGTTCTTCGTCAACATCGGCCGCGACACCATGACCGAGCAGGACATCCTGAACGGCCGTCTGATCTGCGTCATCGGCGCGGCTCCCAGCCGTCCCGCGGAGTTTGTCATCTTCCGCATCACCCAGAACATGAAAGAGTGACGCCTGACCGGCGAGACGAACGAAAGGAAGGATTCAAGTTATGGCAGCGAACACGTATCCGTTTAAGAAATATAATTACCGCGTCGAGATCGACAGCATCGACGTGGCCGCGTTCTCCGAAGTCAGCGGCACCGACGCGAGCATCGACGTCATCGAGTACCGCGAGGGCACCGATCCCACCAACTCGCCGCGCAAAATGCCCGGTATGACGAAGTACGGCAACGTCACGCTCAAATGGGGCATGACGGAGAACATGTCGTTCTACGAGTGGGTGGCCGGCATCTCCGACGGCTCGAAGGCCAGCGCCGACGAGCGCATGCAGGACGTCACGATCCACCTGCAGGACGACGCGCACAACGACATCGCCAGCTGGACGCTGTCGAACGCGTGGCCGTGCAAGTACACCGGACCCGACTTCAACGCCTCCTCCAGCGAGATCGCGTTCGAGAGCGTGGAACTCGCGTTCGAAGAGATGAAGCGCAACCAGTAACCCCTTTCACCTGAATGAACAGTGCCCCGGCCCGCGCGCACAGCGGGGGCCGGGGCTGAAAGGAACGCACCATGGATGATTTTTCGACTGAATTTGAATTCGACCTGCCCAAGGGCTACGTCGACTCCACCGGCACGGTGCACAAGCACGGCGTGATGCGCCTGGCCACCGCCGCCGACGAGATCCTGCCGCTGCGCGACCCGCGCGTCGTGCAGAACCCCGGCTATCTCTCCGTCATTTTGCTCTCGCGCGTCATCACCAGCCTCGGCACGGTGCCGAAGGTGGACCCGCGCGTCATCGAGCGGCTTTTTTCCTCCGATTTTGCATTTTTACAGAGCATGTACCAGCGCGTCAACGCCGTCGAACCGATGGCCGAGACGTGCGTGTGCCCCGAGTGCGGGCATAAATTCGAGCAGCAGGTAAATTTTACACAGGCGGAGTGACCCTCTACCCGGAACAGGAGCTGTACAAGGAGATGTCGTTCCTCTCGTACTACTACCACTGGGACTACAAGACGGTCATGGCGCTGGATCATCAGACAAGACGACGGTTCTGCGCGGAGATCTCCGCCATCCACAAGGAACTGAATCACACGCCCAAGAACATTTTCGAGGTATAACAGTATGAGCATCGCAAGCACCATCCTCAATCTGCATCCGGACCCCGTACCGGGCTATAAATTTCAGGTGTTCATCAACAATATACGCTTTGGGTTCTCGAAGGTCACGAACATCGAGACGGCCGTCGAGACGGAGCCTCTTCAGGAGGGCGGCGTCAACGACCGCGTCTACTCGCTGCGCACGCCCGTCAAAGCGGAGCGCACGCTGGTGCTTGAGCGCGGCGTGGCCAGCCGCGGCATCGCCTTCACGCTGATCACGCTCCGCCTGGCCGTCGGCCAGCGCATCCCGAACGACATCTACATCTTCATCAGCAACCGCAACGGCGTCGTCACGAACCTGTATTCCGTCCACGGCGCGGTCGTGAAAAAGATCCGCCTCAGCGATCTGAACGCGATGAGCAGCGACGTGCTGATCGAGTCGTTCGAAATGACATACGAAACGATGGAGTCCTGCCCGATCACGGCCGGCATCCTGGGCGGCGCCATGAGCGTCTTAGGCATCTCGCCGTTCTGACGAACGGCTGAAATCACACGCGAAAGGAGACAGCGCGCATGCGGCTTCTGACACAGTCCGGTTACGATCCCGGCCGCGATATCCTGGCGCGCTGCGCCTCTGTCTCTCGCGCGATCGGCGCGCCCGCGTCCATGCAGCATCTGCTGACCGCGGACGCCGCCCCGGCCGTTGTGCGCAATGAGACGTACATCGAGCAGATCACACACCTGACACAGACGCTGCAAACGAACTACCTCGTCAACTTGCAGCTCGATCTGCGCTTTTTGACGCTCCGTCTCGACGGCGCGCTGCGGCAGATCGCGGCCGTCGAGCAGCGTCTGCCCCCGGCCTCCCGTCCGGCCCGCGACGGCGCGGAACAGCCCCTCGAGGCGCTCGCCGCCGCGCGCGGCCTCGCGCTCGTGCCGCTGGATGAGTCCATCCGGCAGGCGAGACAGCGCGCCGAGGAACTTCAGGCGCAGCTGCCCGGCGCGCGCCTCGCGCCCGCCGAAACGCTGCTGCTCGCGCAGCCGCCCGCTCCCGGGCAGGAGGCGCGGCCGCGGTCCGCGGCCACAGCGCATCCGCGCCCCGCACAGGAAGACCGCCCCGCGCGGGACGGCCGCCTTGCGCCAGCGGAGCGCGCGGCGCAGGCGGACGGAAGCACTCCGGGTCGCGCGCGGGACACGGGCCACGCCCCGCGTCCGTTCCCCGCCGCGCCGTCAGAGCAGACGGCGCGGCCGTCCAGCCCGGCGCAGGGCGTTCCCGCCGCGCCGATGGAGCATGCGGCGCAGCCCGCTGCGCCCGGCGCGCGATCCGCGCAGACGCCCCGGCCGCGGGCGGAACAGCCCGTCCCGCAGCCGGAGACGGCGCGGACGCTCCAGACCGCGCGGACGGCCCCGGCGGCGCAGCCCATCCAGACCATCCAGCCGATCGAGCCGTCGCAGCTGCGCGCCGCGCAGCCGGCTCAAGCCATACAGCCCGCGCAGGGCGCGGACGCGCGCACAGCACAGCCGCTCCCCGCGCAGATGATCCAGCCGCAGGCGGCGCAGCCCGCTGAGCGGCACGCGCGGACGCATCCGGCACAGGCGCAGCCCGCCGGACAGCCCGCGCAGACACAGGCGCAGCCCGCCCGGCACGGGGCGCCCGCGCAGCCGCCGCGCGAGACTGGAGCGCCGCAGACGGAAGCGGCCCGGCCGGACGCGGCGCGCCCCATCCAGACGGTCCGGCCGATGCAGCCGCAAACGGTGCAGACGGCGCAGGCACGGCCCGCGCAGAT
>CALXIU010000149.1 GCA_944388415.1 uncultured Ruthenibacterium sp.
GTCTTGATGAAGCGCGGAGCGGCGCTGTCGTCCGCGAGCTTCGCGCGCAGCGTGCCGACGTGCATGTCGAGCGTGCGCGTCTCGCCGACGAAGTCGTAGCCCCAGACGCTCTGCAAAAGCGCCTCGCGCTCCACGGCGGCGGGCGCGCGCTGCATCAGCTCGCGCAGCAGGTCAAATTCCTTGTTCGTCAGCTCCAGCGCGCGGCCGTCGAGCGACGCCTCGCGCGTGGAGAGATTGAGCGAGAGGCCGCCGCTTTGCAGCACGCCCGCGGCCGGACGCGCGCCGGCGGACCGGCGCAGCAGCGCGCGCACGCGGGCGCACAGCTCCAGAATGCCGAACGGCTTTGTGAGATAATCATCCGCGCCCGCGTCGAGGCCGTTGACCTTATCGGCCTCGGTGTCCTTCGCGGTGAGCATCATCACCGGAACGGCGCGCAGCCGCGAGTTGTCGCGCATCAGCTTGAGCGCGGTGATGCCGTCGATGCCCTCCATCATGATGTCCATCACGACGGCGTCAGGCAATGTGTCGGCCATCGCGGCGAGCGCGTCGACCGCGTTTTCAAAGCTCATCACGCGGTATTCCTTCGCGCCGAGGGCCACCTCCAGCAGTTTGCGGATGCTGTCGTCGTCCTCCACAACAAAGACGCACGGCTGTTTCGGCATACGTCGTCCCCTTCCCTTCACAGGATCTTCTCGTTCTTGTGCACGCCCGTCATATAAAACTGTACCCATTCGCAGATGTTGACGGCGTGGTCGCCGAGGCGCTCGAGATACTTGGCGATCATCAGGCAGTCGGCCGCAGCGTCCGCGTCGCGCGCGACGAGCGCGGCGATGCCCGCCTTGACGGCGTTGAAGCCCGCGTCGACCTCGTCGTCGCGCGCGATGACCTCGGCCGCGAGCGCGAGGTCGCCCTCGACGTACGCCTGGATGGCGTCCTCGACCATCTTCTGCGCCGCCGCGCCCATCCGGGCGATGTCCGGCAGCGCGGCGAGCGCTTCGCGGTTTTTCAGGTGCAGGCCGATCTCCGCGATGTCCGCGGCGGCATCGCCGACGCGCTCGATGTCCGTGATCATCTTGATGGCGGTGGACACCTTGCGCAGATCGCCCGCGACGGGCTGCTGGCGCAAAAGCAGCGTCATGCAGCGGTGCTCGATGTCGCGCTCAGCGTGGTCGACCTCGGCGTCCGCCGCGATGACCTCGCGCGCGAGCGCTTCGTCGCCCGAGACGAGGGCGCGCAGCGCGCGGTCGATGGCGTCGGTGGCGAGCTGGCCCATGCGCACGAGCGCGGCGCTCAGCGCGTCGAGGTCGGCGTCATAGTTGTATCTCAGTTTCATGTTTTTCCCTTCCTATCATAGCGTATCCGCGTTGTAAAATCAACCGAAGCGGCCGGTGATGTAGTCCTCGGTGCGCTTGTCGCGCGGCATGCCGAAGATCTGCTGCGTGTCGCCGAACTCGACGAGCTCGCCCACGAGGAAGAACGCGCACTTGTCGCTGATGCGCGCCGCCTGCTGCATATTGTGCGTGACGATGACGACGGTGTACTTCTTTTTCAGCTCCGACATCAGGTCCTCGATGCGCATCGTCGACGCGGGGTCGAGCGCGGTGGTCGGCTCGTCCATCAAGAGCACGTCCGGCTCGACGGCGAGGGCGCGCGCGATGCACATGCGCTGCTGCTGGCCGCCGGAGAGGCCGAGCGCGCTCTTTTTCAGGCGGTCCTTCACCTCGTCCCACAGCGCCGCGCCGCGCAGGGATCGCTCGACGATCTCGTCGAGCTGCGCGCGCGAGTGCGTGCCGTGCAGGCGCGGACCGTAGGCGATGTTGTCGTAGATGCTCATGGGGAACGGGTTCGGCTTCTGGAAGACCATGCCGATCTGCTTGCGAAGCAGCGTCACGTCGAGGCCGCTGCGGAAGATGTCCTCGCCCTTGAACAGCACCTCGCCCTCGACGCGCACGCCGGGCACGAGGTCGTTCATGCGGTCAAGCGTTTTCAGATACGTGGATTTGCCGCAGCCCGACGGGCCAATGAACGCGGTGATCTCGCGCTCGCCGATCTGCATCGAGATGCCCTTGAGCGCCTCGAAATTGCCGTAGTACAGATGCAGGTCTTTTGTCTCGATGATAGGCGTCATGCTCTCTGCTCCTTGTTTTTGAGTTTCCGGTTGGCAAACTTCGCGGCGGCGTTGATGCCCAGCACGAGGATGAGCAGGATGGCCGCGATGGCGAAGCCGACGTCAAATTCGCCGCGTTCCGACACGTACATGTACAGCGCGACGCTGAGCGTGCCGCCCGAACGGGTGAACTGGGAAAATACGTTTTTGGCAATGACGGTGCCGACGCCCGCCGTGAACAGCAGCGCGGCGCTCTCGCCGACGATGCGGCCCACGGACAGGATGCAGCCCGTGACGATGCCGTCGACGGACGCGGGCAGGATGATCGTGCGGATCATGTACCACTTTGTCGCGCCAAGGCCGAGCGCGCCCTCGCGGTAGCTGGCGGGGACGGTCTTGAGGCTCTCCTGCGTCGTGCGGATGATCGTGGGCAAAATCATGATGACAAGCGTGCACCCGCCCGCGAGAAGGCTCGTCTTGAAGCCGAGCATCTGCGCGAAGAACAGCATGCCCACGAGGCCGTAGATGATGGACGGGATGCCCGCGAGCGTCTCGGTGGTGAACTCGACGGCGGCGATGAACTTCTTGTTCGTCGCGTACTCGGTGAGGAACACCGCCGCGCCGACGCCGAGCGGCAGCGCGATCAGAAGTGTGAAGACGATGATATACAAAGTGTTGAGAATGTTCGGAAGAATACCGATCGTATCTTTCAGAGCGCTGGGTGCCGTGGACAGAAGATGCCACGTGACGTGCGGCAGGCCGCGCACGAAGATGTAGCCGATGAGCGCGGCGAGCAGCGCGACGGTGAAGCCGGCGCACAGGTAAATGAGGCCCCGCAGCACCGCGTCCGCGGCGCGCCGCTTTTTCAGATGGTTCACGCCTTCTCCCCCTTTTTCAGCACAAAGTTCAGGACGCTGTTGATGAGCATGATGAACACGAACAGCACGAGCGCGATGGAGAACAG
>CALXIU010000150.1 GCA_944388415.1 uncultured Ruthenibacterium sp.
ATCACACGCCACCGCGCGCGCATGGCCTCGAAGATCTCGCCGCGCGTCGCGTCCGTCAGCGCCGCCTCGTCGGCCATCACCACCTCGTGCAGCGGCATTTCCGCAGCCGCCGCGGCGAGCTGTTCCAATGTGTTGTACATGCGCCCTCCTTATACGTTCACCGCGCACACGCGCAGGATGTTCGGCGTGCAGCGCAGCGCGTGCACGATCGTGTCCGGCACGGGCGCGTCCGTCTCGATGACGGTCACGGCCACGTCGCCGCGCGCCGTGCGGTTGACGCGCATCACGCCGATGTTGATGCCCTGTTCCGCCAGAAGCTGCGTGATCGCGCTCACGACGCCACGCCGGTCGTACTGCATCGTCACCAGCGTCGGCGACTCCGCCGAGAACTCCGCCGCGAGGCCGTTCAGGTCCGTCACAACGATGCGTCCGCCGCCGATGCTCGACCCCTCGACGAAAAACGCGTCGCCGCCGTCATATAGAAACGTGATGCGCGCCGAGTTCTCGTGGCTGTCCGGCAGCTCGATCGTCTCAAAGTCGTACGTCACGCCGCGCGCCTTCGCCAGCGCGTACGCGTCGCGGATGCCCGTGTCGTCGGGCGCGAGGCCCAGCGCCCCCGCCAGCAGCGCTTTGTCCGTGCCGTGGCCGCGCCCCGTCTTCGCGAACGACCCCGCGAGGCCGAACTTCACATGCCAGAACCCAGGCGGCGCGACGGCCGCCGCCACGTGCGCCAGCCGCGCCGCGCCCGCCGTGTGGCTCGACGACGGGCCGATCATCACCGGCCCCACCACGTCGAAAATGCTGATGTTCACAGAGATCGCGCCCCCTTTGAAGCGTTGTGTTCCCGTCCAGTATAGCACGGTGCCGCGCCCTTTGGCAATGCGCGCGGCGGGGGTTGTCAACAGGGAAAGGATATGGTATGCTGGAACAGGGCCGGACGTTCCGGCACACAACGAAACAAAGGAGGGAGACCGGATGGAACCCTGCGAACGAAGTAGGACGGCGGACAGCGCAACTCCGATACGGCGCGCCGCGCGAGGGGCTCTCCGGCCCTCCGTGCGACGTGCGCCGCGCACTGCGGCGCTCTGAATCGAATTTGCGCCATTCGCCGCGGCCTGTCACGGGCCGCGGCTTTTTGTCTGTCCGATCACTTCCTCGCTGTCAAACAAAACAACAGGAGGAACGGACTCATGAACAACAAACTGGATTTCGAGGCGCTGCGGCTGCTGCTGGAGCGCCGGGACTACCATGCGCTGCGCGAGGCGCTGGCCGGTCAGAACGAGGCGGATGTCGCCGAATGGCTCGAGACGATCCCCGCCGCGCAGGCGGTCGTCGCGTTCCGCACGCTGCCCGTCGTCGACCGCGAGGGCCGCCTCGTCGGCATCGTCACCGTCGACGACGTGATGGACGTCATGGAGGACGCCACCGAGGATTTTGAGAAGATGGCCGCGGTGGCGCCGCCCGAAAAGCCGTATCTCAAGACGGGCGTGTTCGCGCTCGCGAAGCACCGCATCGTGTGGCTGCTCGTGCTGATGGTGTCCGGCATGATCACCGGCGGCATCCTCGGCCGGTATGAGGCGGCGTTCGCCGCGATGCCCCTGCTCGTGACGTTCATCCCGATGCTCACCGACACCGGCGGCAACGCCGGAAGTCAGAGCAGCACGCTCGTCATCCGCGGCATGGCCGTCGGCGAGATCGCCCCGCGCGACGTGCTGCGCGTGCTGTGGAAGGAGCTGCGCGTCAGCCTCCTCGTGGGCGCGGCGCTCGGCGCGGTGAACTTTGTGCGCCTGATGGTGATGGCCCCCGGCAACCCGGCGATGGCGCTGGCGGTCGCGCTGGCGCTCGTCGTCACCGTGGTGCTGGCCAAGACGGCCGGCGGCTTGCTGCCGATGGCCGCGAAGGCGCTGCACGCCGACCCCGCCATCATGGCCGCGCCGCTCATCACGACGATCGTCGACGCCGTGTCGCTGATCGTCTACTTCCGCATTGCCTGCGCGCTCCTCGCGCTGTAAAAGGCACGCACCCCGCGCCGGAAACCTCCGGCGCGGGGCGCGCTTTTGTCTTTTATCCAAGCTCTGTCTCCGCCGCCTGCCAGACGGCCGTCTGCACGCGGTCGGAGGCGATCTCCGCCAGCGGGCGAGAGTAGTCGAACGCGCCGCCGATGTACAGCGCGTAGGACACAGGATCCGCCTCGCTCGCGTCCGGCGTGCTGAACGAGATGTCCGGCGCTGAGACGCCGCACAGCGCCACCGCGTCGCGCACCTTCTCGCACGCCGCGAAGAACGCGTCCTCCGATTCGTAGCCGCCTTTGAGCTGCACATAGACGCTCGCGTGGCGGATCAGACCGCGGCCGACGGCGTCGCCGAGATCGGACGGAATGCCGGACTCGATCATCGCCCAGTCATCGAAATCAATGTAGGTGTCGAGGCCCGTCACGTCGGACACGCCGCTCAGCTGCTGCGTGATGTCCGCCTCCCACTCGTCGCACAGGCGCGCCGAGCGGTTGTCGGCGCTCGCGACCTCGGCGTACTTCGCCGCGGTCACGCAGCCGAACGCGCCGATGAAGATCAGCGCGCACATCACGGTCGACAGAAAGTCGTACCGGATGCGCTCGTCAGGCCGGCGGAATGTGAACCACAGAAGCTCCGCGCCGAGCACCACCAGCAGGAGCGGCACCAGCTTCATCACAAAAAAGATGTTGAACGACGGCCAGAACAGATAGATGCACAGGCACACGCCCACGACGATGAGCGCGAAGCCCAGCGTCAGCGTGCCGACGCGCCGCGTGCGCGGCGCGGGCCGAAGCGCGGGGGCGGGGGAGACGGGTACAACATTCGCGGGATCACTCATTGTCATCGTCCTCCTCTCCGGACAGCTGCGGCTGCGTGCCGACGTAGGCCGTGTAGTCGTCGTCGCGCTGCGACGGCCCTTTGATGAGCCACACGCCGAGGCCGATAATCACGACCGCCATCAAGAGCACCGGCAGGCCGTTCATCATGCGCTCCAGCCACGCCAGACCAAACTCATACACCAGACGCATGAGCGACGGGTACAGGAAGTTTCGGTACAGCATATACGCGCCCAGCGCGATCAGCGCAATTCCGATGAGCTTGTGGCGGCCGCACAGCAGCGAGCGCCACTTGTCGCCCATCACCTCGGCGGGGTCAAGCAGGAACGCGTCGGGGTTGGCCGCGGCCTCCTCCGGCGTCATGCCCGCGATGCGGAACGTGTCGAAGAATGAGTACATCCAGATGATCGGCAGCAGGACGGCCAGAATGCCCAGACCCAGAAAGCTGAAGAACGACGCCGCCATCGTGACGACCGCAAACAGCGTGACGATGGACAGTCCGCGGTGCATATACCCGAGATACATCTGCCCCGCGCCGGGTACAAAGGCGAAGCAAAAGGTCAGAAACCCATTCTTTCTTTTCTTCATTGTCAAATCACTCCTGTGTCTGTGTTTGCATCTGCGGATCCATCAGCCACGCCATCGCGCCGTTGATGCTCTCGTCCATCTGGCGGAAAAACTCGTTTGTGCCGTTGAACAGCGCGCCGCTCTCCCGGCGCTGTGCGCGCTCGTCGCGCTCTTCGCTCTGCACGGCGCCGTTCACCGCGAGCGGGGCCTCCGGCACAAGCCGGTCGAACACGCCCGCGCCCCACAGCGTCAGCGCCAGCACGGCGGCCACCGCGCCCACGGCGTAGCGGTTGACCAGAAGGCGCAGCACGCGCTGCCGCACGCGGGTCAAAATCTTCGGAGTCAGCGGCTCGGCCGGCGTCAGCAGGGTGTCGTCTGTCAAAAGCGCGGTGTACCGCTCAAGACACGCGTCGCAGAAGCTCAGATGCTCCGCAGCCTCAAGGCGTCCCATCTCGTCCAGCCGCTCGTCGACCAGCATCCGGAGCGCCTCATCGGTGAGGCATCCGTTTTCCCGGAACAGTTCCATCCTGCGCCCTCCTTTCTATCGCTCCGCGCAACATCTGCTTTGCGCGGTACAGTTGTGTGTGCACGGTTTTGGTCGGCCTCCCGAGCGCCGCGGAAATTTCCTCCACGCTCTTTTCCTCCAGAAAGAACAGCACCGAGACCTTGTGGTACGGTTCTTTCAGAGCCCGGATCTCGTCCGCGATGGCCCTCGCCTCGTCGGCCGAGATCGTGATGTCCTCCGGCTGCGGCGCGGGCGAGACCTGCGTCATGCCCGCGTCCTCGTCCGGCGCGACCTTGCGGTGATACGCGCTCTTGAGGTGGTCCTTCGCCTTGTTCGCCGCGATGCGCGCCAGCCATGGCTTGTAGTTCTCCGGATCGCACTCGCCCGCGTGCAGATAGGCCGAGAGGAATGTCTCCTGTGTCAGGTCCTCGGCCAGCTGGTGGTCGTGCACCAGCTGAAAGCAGACGGTGTACACAAGGCGTTCATACCGGCGGACCATGTCGGAAAATTGTGCTGTTGTCACATGCGCCATGCCCGCGCCTCACCGCCTTTCGTTCCCCTCTGCCCATATAACGCGGCGGCAGAGCGCTTTTCTTCACTCAGATGTAAAAAAATAAAAAAGATGCGCGCCGCGGTCTTTCCCCGCGGCGCGCGTTGTTGCGACGGATCAATACAGCGCCATCACGCCGAGCTGAGACAACACCAGCATGATGCACCCGGCGCTCAAAACTCCCAGCATCACAGCCGCGACGCTCGGCCAGAACTTCAGGTCCAGAAGCGTGGCGGCAAGGCTGCCCGTCCACGCGCCCGTTCCCGGCAGCGGAATGGCCACAAACACGAACAGGCCCCAGAAGATGCCGCGCCCCGCCTTCGCCTGGATCTTCTCGCCGGCCTTCATGCCCTTCTCGTGGATCTTGCCGAAAAAGCGGCCCCACGCGCCCGGCCACGTGCAGCACCACAGAAGCACGCGTTTTGAGAACAGAAGGATGATCGGCACCGGCAGCATATTGCCGATGATGGCCACGGCGAGCGTTTGCAGAGCCGGAAGCTGCTGGCCCACGACGCCGACGGGAATGGCCCCGCGCAGCTCGATCAAGGGCACCATCGAGACGAGCAGAACAATGAAATATTTGCGAAGCAGTGTAAACATGCGCATTCTCCTTATAAGTCGATCATTCTTTTGAAATCAGCGGTCAAGCGATAGTGTACCGTATTTTGGCCCGCGATGCAAGCGGAAAATCTTTTTTTACAAAATCGCTTGACAAATCTCCTTGTTCATGTATTATTGTGTTAGGCGCTTAATACAGTGATACAAAAGGAGGGCTTCCGATGGAATGGAGCATCCGGGCCGACCGCCCGGTGTATCTTCAGCTGCTCGAGCAGCTGGAGGCGGCGGTCGCTTCGGGCGTTTACGCCCCGGGCGAGAGGCTGCCCGGCGTGCGCGAGCTGGCGGCGCAGGCAGGCGTGAACCCCAACACGATGCAGCGCGCGCTGGCCGAGCTGGAGGCGCGCGGGCTGGTGCGCACGCAGCGCACGGCCGGGCGCACCGTCACGGATGACGCGCAGGCCATCGCCGCGGCGCGCCGCGCGCTGGCAGAGCGGCACGCGCGGGACTATCTCGCCTCGGCGCGCGCGCTGGGGCTGGACGACAACGAGGCCGCGGCGCTTCTGGCCGCGGTCATTCAGGAGGGATGAATCATGTCTTTTTTACAGTTTGACAATGTGACGAAATATTACGGCAACCGCCCCGCGCTGCAAAATGTGACGTGCGGTATGGAGCCGGGGCGCATCACGGGCCTGCTCGGCCCGAACGGCAGCGGCAAGACGACGATGCTCAAGCTGGCGGCGGGGCTGTTGCAGCCCACGGCGGGCCGCGTGCTCATAGGCGGCGCGGCGCCCGGGCCGGAGACGAAGAAGCTCACGGCGTACTTGCCCGACCGCGTCAGCCTGCCGCGCAATTTCCGCGCGTCGGACGCGGTGGCGCTGTTCGCCGATTTCTACGCGGACTTCGACGCCGCGAAGGCCGTCGAGATGCTGCGTTCGCTGGGCGTCGAGGCGTCGCAGCGCATCGCGTCGATGAGCAAGGGCACGCAGGAGAAGACGCAGCTGTGTCTGACGATGTCGCGCGGCGCGAAGCTGTTTCTGCTCGACGAGCCGCTCGGCGGCGTCGACCCCGCCACGCGCGACTACATCCTGTCCACGATCATCCGCGGCTACACAGAGGACGCCACGCTCGTCATCTCCACGCACATCATCGGCGACGTCGAACGCATCCTCGACGACGTGGTCTTTATCCAGAACGGAACGGTGGCCGTCGCCGACAGCGCGGAGCACCTGCGCGAGACGCGCGGCAAGAGCGTGGACGGCATTTTCAGGGAGGTGTTCGCATGTTTGTAAAACTGCTCAAATGGGAGTTCCGCCAGACCGGGCGCGTCATGCTGCCGGTGCTGGGCGGCGCGCTGATTTTGTACGGCGGCGCGCTGGGGGCGCAGGCGCTGATTCAGCTGATCGCCGGCGCGCCCGCGTGGCTCGACGTCGCGGGCCGGATGTTGTACGCGCTGTCGGTGCTGACGCTGATCGTCTGCTCTGTCGCGGCGTTTTTCTATGGCGTCGTCCGCTTCTACCGGCTTCTGGGCGACGAGGGCTACCTGATGTTCTCGCTGCCCGTCACGGCGTCGCAGCACATCGGCGCGAAGCTGATCGCCTCGTGCACATGGATGATCCTGTCCATAGGCCTTTCCTTTGTCGCGGGCGGCGCGGAGGCCGGGCCGATCGTCAGTACGAACGATCCGGAACTTCAGGAATTGCTCGCGCGGCTCTGGCCGGGCGCGCCGCTCTACGCGGGCTTCTTCGCGTTCCTGCTCGTGTCCCTCGTTGTGTCGGTGCTGTGGATGTATTTCCTCTGCGCCGTCGGCGCGCAGTGGGGCCAGTCGCGCTTCGCGGCCACGGTCGTCGCGTACATCGTGTCCGGCGTCGCGGTGCAGATCCTCAGCGTCGCCGCGCTCGCTGCGTTCGCCTTTGCGGCGGCGTACTCGCCGCTCGGGCAGCAGATGGCCGGGTATTTCCTGGCAAACCCGCTCGCCGCGCTGACGGCGTGGGTCTGGGGCTTCGCGGCGCTGTCCGCCGCCGTCGCCGCGGCGCTGTTCTTCGCGACGCGCTACCTCATCACAAAGAGGCTGAATCTCGCTTGACAATTTGCGCAAATCTGCGATACTGAACCCAAGGAGGTGTTTTGATGCAGCAGCAGTACATTTGCCCCAAGTGCGGGTGCCGCACGTATGAGCACGACCAGTTCCAGGCCACGGGCGGCAACTTCGCCAAGCTTTTCGACGTTCAAAACAAGAAATTCATCACGGTGTCCTGCACTCAGTGCGGCTACACCGAGCTGTACAAGGCGCAGAATTCCGCCGGATGGGATGTTCTCGACTTCCTCATCGGCGGCTGACGCAGACAAAATGCCGGGAGCGCAGCAATGTGAACTGCACCCCCGGCATTCTTTTATAATGTAATATTATTTCAGAACAGCCCGCTGATGACGCCGTTCTCGTCGACGTCGATGTTCACGGCGGCGGGGTTCTTCGGCAGGCCCGGCATCGTCATGATGTCGCCCATAATGACGACGACGAATCCCGCGCCCGCGGACAGGCGCGCGTCGCGCACGTTCATGGTGAAGCCCTCCGGCGCGGCCAGCAGCGCGGCGTTGTCCGAGAAGCTGTACTGTGTCTTCGCGATGCAGACGGGCAGACCGCCGAAGCCGAACGATTCAAAGTCGGCCAGCGCTTTCGCCGCTGCCTTCGAATAGGTGACGTTCGCGGCATGATACACCTTTTTGCACACCGCTTCGATCTTTTCTTTCAGCGGCGCGCCGTCCTCGTAGGTAAAGCGCGGCTCGCGCTGCTCCATGATGCCCAGAACGTCCTCGGCCAGTTCGATGCCGCCCTCGCCGCCCTTCGCGAACACCTCGCTCAGCGCGCAGGGCACGCCCAGCTGCGTGCAGTATTCGCGCAGGAACTGATGCTCTTCCGCGCTGTCGGTGGGGAAAGAGTTGATGGCAACGCACACGGGCATTCCGTAGATCTTCTGCATGTTTTCCACGTGGCGGCCGAGATTGGCTGCGCCGGCCTCGAGGTACTCGAGGTTCGGCACGCCCAGTTCCGCCTTCGGGCAGCCGCCGTGATGCTTCAGCGCGCGCACCGTCGCCACGACAACGACGGCGGACGGCTTCACGCCGGACAGGCGGCACTTGATGTCCATAAATTTCTCCGCGCCGAGGTCCGCGCCGAAGCCGGCCTCCGTCACGACGTAGTCGCCCAGCTTCATCGCAAGCTTCGTCGCGATCACGCTGTTGCAGCCGTGCGCGATGTTCGCGAACGGGCCGCCGTGCACCAGCGCGGGCGTGTGCTCCAGCGTCTGCACGAGGTTCGGGTCGAACGCGTCTTTCAGAAGCGCCGCCATCGCGCCCGCCGCGCCGATCTCGCCCGCCGTCACGGGCTTGCCCTCGTAGGTGTAGCCTACGACGATGCGCGCCAGACGCGCCTTCAGGTCAGCCAGATCGGTGGCGAGGCAGAACACCGCCATGACCTCGCTCGCCACCGTGATGTCAAAGCCGTCCTCGCGCGGCGTGCCGTTCACCTTGCCGCCGAGGCCGTCCACGACAAAGCGCAGCTGACGGTCGTTCATGTCGACGCAGCGCTTCCACGTCACACGGCGCGGGTCGATCCCCAGCGCGTTGCCGTGGTGGATGTGGTTGTCCACCATCGCCGCCAGCAGGTTGTTCGCCGCGCCGATGGCGTGCAGGTCGCCGGTGAAGTGCAGGTTGATGTCCTCCATCGGCACCACCTGCGCGTAGCCGCCGCCCGCGGCGCCGCCCTTGATGCCGAACACCGGGCCGAGGCTCGGCTCGCGCAGCGCCAGCACCACCTTCTTGCCCATGCGGTGCAGCGCGTCCGCGAGGCCGACGCTCGTCGTCGTCTTGCCCTCGCCGGCGGGCGTGGGGCTGATGGCCGTCACAAGAATGACGCGCGCGTCCTTTTTCTCCGCGAGCTGTCTGACGAGGCGGTGGTCGATCTTCGCCTTCGTGCGTCCGTACGGGATCATGTGATCGGCGTCGACGCCCAGCTCCGCCGCGATGTCCGCGACGGGCAGAAGCTGCGCTTCCTGTGCGATCTGGATATCCGATTTCATGTCTGCATCCTCCCATGTTCTGCGCCATGCAATGCGGCGCGCAAAAATACCGCCCCGCCCACGGTTCAAGCGGGGGACCGCGTCCCCGGGCGAGGCGCTCTTCTTCCGTTTTCTATTGTAACAGAGTTTTCACAGCGGCACAAGGCAAAGATGATTGCTTTTTGCAGGAGCGGATGTTACAATGGTAACAGAAAACATGTCATACGGAGGCGGAAACAAGATGAAGATCAGCATTCTCGGTGACAGCTGCACCGATTTGACTCCCGCTCTCGCCCGCGTGCTCGGCGTGCGCACAGCGCCCTTGAAGATCAAAGTCGACGACAAGTGCTATGTCGACGACGGCTCGATCGACACGCTTGAGCTCATCGCCGCCATGAAGGCCAGCAAGAACTCGCCCTCCACCGCCTGCCCGTCCCCGGAGGAGTACGCCGCGCTGATGCGTTCCTGCGAGGCATGCTTTGTCATCACATTGTCCTCCAAACTCTCCGGCAGCTACAACGCCGCGTGCATCGGCCGCGACATGGTGCTGGAGGAATCGCCGGAGAAAAAGATCTCCGTGCTCGACTCTGAGAGCGCGGCCGCCGGCCAGACGCTCATCGCCGTCATGCTGCGCCGCTTCATCGACGAGGATCCGGAATTTGACGAGATCGACCGCCGAATCCGCGCGTTCATCGCGCCGATGCGCACGCGCTTCGTGCTCGAGGACCTTTCAAACCTCATCAAGAACGGCCGCATCTCGAAGATGGCGGGCTTTGTGGGCACGATGCTCAATCTGCGCCCGCTGATGGCCGACAACGGCCACGGCGAGATCACGTGCCTCGAGAAGATCCGCGGCACGCAGAACGCGATGCGCAAGCTGGTGGAGCACGTCGCGTCGGTCACTGCCTCCGAGGCGGCGGGAAGCCTGACGCTCGTCATCAGCCACTGCAACTGCGCCGAGCGCGCCAGCGCGCTCAAGCGCGAGCTTCTGGCGAAGTGCCGCGCGCTGCACGAGGTCATCATGGTGCCCGCGGGCGGCCTGTCCACCGTCTACGAGTTCGACGGCGGCGTCGTCCTTGCTTTCTGACAATTTTACCGCCATCGAGGCGCCGCGGCCCGCAGAGGCCGCGGCGCTTTTTTGATACATTTCAGATACAAAGATGTTTATACTGTGATATGATAGACATGAAATTTGCGGAGGACATATCACAATGAACAAAATTCTGATCGTTGAGGACGAGGAGGCCATCGCGTCGCTGATCGAGATGAGCCTCGTGCGCTCGGGCTACCGGTGCGAGGCGGTGAACGACGGCATCACGGCCGCCGACCGCATCGAGCAGAACGTCTATGACCTCGTGCTGCTCGACGTGATGCTGCCGGGCCTCGACGGCTACGAGCTGATGGACTATCTGCGTCCGACGGGTACGCCCGTCATCTTTATCACCGCGAAGGGCACGCTCGGCGACCGCGTCAAGGGCCTGCGCCTCGGCGCGGACGACTACATCGTCAAGCCGTTCGAGGTGGCCGAGCTGATCGCGCGCGTCGAGAGCGTGCTGCGCCGAACCGGGCGCGGCGGCCGCGTGCTGACGGCGTGGGACGTCGAGATCGACACCGTCGCGCGCAGCGTCACGCAGCTGGGCCGCGCCGTGCAGCTCACCCCGCGCGAGTTTGACCTGCTGGAGCTTTTGGTGCGCAACCGCGGCGTCGCGCTCTACCGCGAGACGTTGTTCGAGCGCGTCTGGGGCGGCGAGCCGGAGAACGACACCCGCACGCTCGATCTGCACATCAACCGTCTGCGCAAAAAGCTTGGCTGGCAGACGAAGATCGTCACCATCTACAAGGTGGGCTACAAACTGGAACGGGAGGATGCCACGTGAAACTGGCCGCGAAATTCACCCTCAGCATGACGTGCGTGCTGGCGGCGGCGCTGTCCGTCGGCGGCTCGCTTTTGCTGTGGGGCACGTTTCGCGATTCGCTCGAGGTGGCCGCCGCCGGCAACATGGCCAGCCACCGTCTGTCGTGCTATTCGCTCGAGGCCGACTTCCTCGCCTATTCCGCGCGCGGCGAGGAGATGACGGCCGACCGCCTTGCCAGCTGCGGCGCGTCGATGGCGAATTACACCGCGGGCGTGCGGCAGTACCTCGCCATCTGCGCGGTCGACGGCACGGAGGCGTTTTCGAACTTCGGCCCCGGCGTCGACTACGCGGCGGGCCTTTCTTCCGGCGAGATGCGCTATCTGCGCGACGACGCCGGCGTGCTGGGCGTGTACATGACGACGCTCGACACCGGCGCGACGCTCTATACCGCCTACGACGTGACGGACGTGTTCGACGCGCGCACCCGCTCGATGGCGCGCTTTTTCCAGCTCGAGGGCGGCCTTCTGGCCGCGAGCGCCGCGGCGGTGTGGCTGCTCAGCCGCGCGCTGACGAAGCGCCTTGGCGCGGTGACGGAGATCAGCCGCCAGATCGCCGGCGGCGCGTACGGCGTGCGCACGCACGTTACGGGCGACGACGAGATCGGCACGCTGGGCAAAAACTTCGACGTCATGGCCGAGACCATCGCCGAACAGGTCGACGAGCTGCAGCTCGAGGTGCGGCGCCGGGAGGACTTTCTCAGCGCGTTCTCGCACGAGCTGAAAACGCCGATGACGGCCATCATCGGCTACGCCGACACGCTGCGCAGCGTCGAGCTTGAACCGGAGCAGAGCCTGCGCGCCTCCAACTACATCTTCCGCGAGGCGAAGCGCGTCGAGACGCTCAGCCGCGCGCTGCTGGCGCTGATGGGCCTCGGCGAGGAGGAGATCGCGCTCGCGCCCGTGCCGCTGATGCGCGTGCTGCGCGCCGTGGGCGTGTCGCTCGCGCCCGTCGCGCAGGGCGTCGAGCTTCGCTTTCAAAACCCCGGCGACCTGTGTGTGATGGCGGACGAGGCGCTCTTGCACGACCTTCTGTACAACCTCATCCACAACGCCGTCAAGGCGCAGCCGCGCGACAACGAAGTGCGCGTGCGTCTCGCGCGCGGCGACGGCTGCGTCACCGTCGCGGTCGAGGACCACGGCTGCGGCATCCCGAAGGAGTCGCTCGGCCGCGTCACCGAGCCGTTTTATATGGTGGACAAGTCCCGCGCGCGCAAGGCGGGCGGCAGCGGCATGGGCCTTGCGCTGTGCCGCCGCATCGCCGAGCACCATGGGACGGACCTCACATTCGAGAGCGAGGAGGGCGTGGGAACGCGCGTCTCGTTCACGCTGCGCACGGCGGAGGAGGGGACGGCATGAAAAAGAAAAACGTCTTTGTCACCCTCGCGGCGCTCGCCGTCTCGCTCGCGCTGTGCGCGTCGCCAGCCGCGCTCTTCGCGGCGACGGACGCGGCGCTGTTCTCCACGACGTATACGCAGAACGCGAGACGCGGCAGCCTCAGCGTCACGGGCGACGACGTCTATCTCGCGCGCGTGCTGCGCGACCCGGGAAATTACCTGTACATCGAGACGGGGTATGACGTCACTTTCTACTACGACACCGTCATCGCCCTCCTCGACGATTTTCAGGAGGCCGGCCTCGTCGACGACACGTATCGCTCCGTGCTCGACGGGATCGTCTCGCTCTGCGCCGACGACATGGGCGGCCTGCGCTGTATGATCCTCACGGTGGACTTCACGCAGTACTCCGGCAGCACGGGCAATACCGGCTTTTTCATCACCGTTGAAAACACGACGGGCAAGGCGACGGACGTGGCGTTCTGGATGAACGGCGGCGTGTTCGGCTGGTATCCCGGGGGCAGCAGCACGCAGGAGGCGCGCGCTCTGATGGAGGCATACATCCAGTATCTCGGCTTCGATGTGTTCGGCGACTGGGAATTTTATGTTTCCAACTATGCCGACGCCGCGTTGGAGGCGGGCTATCTCGAGCTCTGGGCATGCTCGCCCTCGGGCGATGTCTACATCTGGATGAACGCCTCGGCGTCCTCGATCAGCCTCGCCGCGACTGCCGGGGAGATGCCCACCGGGGGAATGACGCTGCTCGAATGACAAGGAAGCGATTTCGCGCGCCGTGGGAATTGCCACGGCGCGCGCTTTGTTGTATAATGAATAAGATAATGACGAACCGGGCGAAAGCCCTTCAAAGGAGACCTGAGGACTTTGCATTATCTGGATAACGCCGCCACGACGCGCGTGTCGGACGCGGCGGCGGACACCGCGTGCCGCGTGCTGCGCGAGCACTTCGCGAACCCCTCGTCGCTGTACGCCCCCGGCGCGCTGGCCGAGGACGTCATCGAGACGGCGCGCGAGGATGTCGCGGATTCGCTCGGCGCGAAGTCGTCCGAGATCGTGTTCACCGGCAGCGGCACCGAGGCCGACAACATGGCCATCTTCGGCGCGTGTCACGCGCGCCGCGCGTGGGCCGACCACATCGTCGTCACCGGCTACGAGCACCCCGCCGTCCAAAACGCCGTCTCGGCGCTCGAAAAAGACGGCTGGCGCGTCACCGTTGTCGCGCCTGACGCGACCGGCCATGTCGACGGCGCGGCCATCGCCGCCGCCGTCACCGGCAAGACGGCGCTCGCGGCGTTCATGCACGTCAACAACGAGGTGGGCACTGTGCTCGACGCCGCGCGCATCGCCGCCGCCGTCAAGCAGAAGAACAGCCGCATCGCCGTCCACGTCGACGGCGTGCAGGCGTGGGGCAAGGTCCCCGTGAAGCTCGCGGGCACGGCCATCGACACGTACGCCGTCTCCGGCCACAAGATCCACGCGCCGAAGGGCGTCGGCGCGCTGTACATTCGCTCGGGCTTCCACATGGACAAATTCCTCCACGGCGGCGCGCAGGAAAACAGCCGCCGCCCCGGCACGCAGAACACCGCGTTCATCGCCGCGATGGCCGCGGCCATCCGCGAGATGCTCGCCGACCGCACGCGCGCCGCGCGCGTGGACAAGCTCGCGAGCATGCTGCGCGAGGAATTGAACGCGCTCGACTTCATCACGCTCAACAGCCCGGCCGACGCCGTGTGCGGGCTTGTGAATTTCTCGGTGGACGGCATCAAGAGCGAGACGATGCTGCACTTCCTTGAATCGAAAGAAATCTACGTCTCGAGCGGTTCTGCCTGCTCGAAGGGCGAGCCCAGCCACACGCTGACGGCGATGCGCCTGCCGAAGAGCCGCGTCGACACCGCCGTGCGCGTGTCGTTTTCCGGCGAAAACAGCGAAGAGGACGTCGCGGCGCTCGTCGCCGCGCTCAAAGAGGGCAGCGCCACGCTGGCCCACATCCGGAGGAGATAACATGGACGAGATCATTCTGGCCTATCAGGGCGAAATGGCGCTCAAGGGCCTCAACCGCGCCACATTCGAGAGCATCCTCATCAAGACGATGCGCCGCCGCCTGCGCAGCCTCGGCGAGTTCCGCGTCTACAAGGCGCAGTCGACGATGTACGCCGAGCCGGTGGACGCCGCCGCGAAGGCGTCGATGGACACGGCGTTCGAGCGCGTGTCGAAGATCTTCGGCATCGCCGCCGTGTCGCGCGCGGCCGTCTGCCCGAAGGACTTCGACGTCATCGCCGAGACGGCGCTCGAGTACCTGCACGACGAGCTGTGCGCGGCGCGCACGTTCAAGGTCAGCGCCAAGCGCTCCGACAAGAGCTTTCCGATGAACAGCATGGAGATCGGCGCCGAGCTCGGCGGCCACATCCTCTCGCGCCACCCGCGGCTCAAGGTGGACGTGCACCATCCCGAACTCAACGTCACCGTCGAAGTGCGCGACTTCGCGGCCTACGTCCACGGCGGCAAGAAGCCCGGCGCGGGCGGCCTGCCCGTGTCCACGTCCGGCAAGGCGGCACTGATGCTCTCGGGCGGCATCGACAGCCCCGTCGCGGGCTACATGATGGCAAAGCGGGGCCTGTCGCTCATCTGCGTCCACTTCGCAAGCCCGCCCTACACCAGCGAGCGCGCGCGCCGCAAGGTGCTCAAGCTGGCCGAGCTGCTCACGCCGTACACCGGCAACCTAAACGTCTACGTCGTGCCGTACACGAAGCCGCAGGAGTACATCCGCGACCACGCGCCCGACGTGCTGTTCACGGTGCTGATGCGCCGCAGCATGATGCGCATCGCCAATATCATCTGCAAGAAAGAGGGCGCGGAGGGCATCGTCACGGGCGAGAGCCTCGCGCAGGTGGCCAGCCAGACGCTGCGCGCGCTCGGCTGCACCGACGCCGCGCAGGAGCTTCCCGTGCTGCGCCCGTGCATCGGCATGGACAAGACCGAGATCACCGAGATCTCCCGCCGCATCGGCACGTATGAGACGAGCATCCTGCCCTATGAGGACTGCTGCACCATCTTCACGCCGCCGCACCCGAAGACGAAGCCCACGCTCGCCGAGATCGAGGCCGCCGAGGCCGCGATGCCCGAGCTCGCCGCGCTCGAGGCCGAGGCCGCCGAGGCCACGCCCGTCGAGCACGTCAATCTGTAAATCCGAAAAGAGGTCTTTTTCATGGAGGCAGAGATCATCGCCGTCGGCACCGAGCTGCTCTTGGGCGATATTCTGAACACAAACGCTCAGTTTCTGAGCCGCGAGCTCGCGTCGCTCGGCATCAACGTGCACTTCCAGAGCGTCGTCGGCGACAACCCCGAACGCCTTGAGAGCGTCGTCAACCTCGCGCGCAGCCGCAGCGACCTGCTCATCTTTTCCGGCGGCCTCGGCCCGACGCAGGACGATCTGACAAAGCAGACCGTCGCCCACGCGTTCGGCGACGAGCTTCGCTTCGACGAGGAAGAGCTTGAAAAGATCCGCGGCTTTTTCACCGCGTGGGGCCGCACGATGCCCGAGAACAACCGCCGCCAGGCGTACGTCCCGGTGCACGGCCGCAAGATCGAAAACCACAACGGCACCGCGCCCGGCATGATCTTCGAGGACACGCGCGCGCCCGGCAAGTACGCCGTGCTGCTGCCCGGCCCGCCGTACGAATTGCAGCCGATGTTCCTCGACACCGTGCGCCCGTGGCTCGCCTCGATGACGCACAGCGCGCTGCACTCCGAGACGCTGCGCGTGATGGGCGTCGGCGAGAGCCACCTCGAGGAAAAGATCGGCCACCTGCTCGAAAACGAAAACCCCACCGCCGCGTTGTACGCGAAGACGGCCGAGGTCGTCATCCGCGTCACCGCCCGCGCAAAGACGGAGGACGAGGCGAAGGCGATGTGCGAGGAGTACGCAAAGAAATTTTACGACATCCTCGGCGACAAGATCTACGCGCGCGGCGACGCGCCCATCGAACACACCGTCGTCCGCGTCCTGAAGGAGGCGGGCGCGACCGTCGCCTTCGCCGAGAGCTGCACCGGCGGCCTCGTCGCCGAGCGCCTGACGAATGTGCCGGGCGCGAGCGCGGTGTTCGGCTACGGCGCGTGCACGTACGCGAACGAGATCAAGGAGAAAATGCTCGGCGTGCGCCGCGAGACGCTTGAGGCGCACGGGGCTGTCTCGTCCGAGACGGCGGCCGAGATGGCGCGCGGCGTGCGCCGCGTGTCGGGCGCGACGTTCGGCGTGGGCGTCACGGGCATCGCGGGCCCGGACGGCGGCACGCCGGAAAAGCCCGTCGGCACGGTGTATGTGTCGCTCGCGACCGCGACGGACACCTACGTGCAGAAGCTTGTGCTCACGGGCCGCACGCGCGCCACGGTGCGCCAGTCCAGCGCGCAGCACGCGCTCGACCTCGTGCGCCGCGCGGCGCTGGGGCTGCCGCAGCCCGCGGCGCGCCGCTTTGACCCCGATGGACCCGCTCACTGGAACGACGACAACACGGCGTTGCGAGACGTCTGATACTCACAGGAGGCCGAAATGGAACAGAATGCAAAGACCGTCCAGAAACAGGTGATCGTTCGCATGTACCTGCCCGATATGGAGGCGCTCAAGGCCGCCGCGAAATCCATGCGGCTCCAGCGCGACATCCAGATGAAGCTGTACGGGCAGGCGGGCGAGGTGCTCGCCGTCATCCGCTCGCAGGCGTACGCGCCTGCGGCCGCCACGGAGCTGAGCGAGACCGCCGCCGAACAGATCGAGCAGGCGGTCGGCGCGAGCGCCTACGCGCGCGGCAAGGGCAGCCTCGCCTATGTCACGGCGGGCGAGCTGATCGAGAACGAGTGCATCCTCGCGGCGGCCAACGCCGAGACGGGCGCGCTCGTTGGCGAGGAGCTCGCGGCCACGAAGCGCGGCGCGAAGGTGTTCGACTTCGGCGAGTCCAGCTACAACGATCCGCGCGCGTCGCGCCGCATCGAGGACTACGCGGGCGACCCCGACGAGGAGACGCCGCTGCAAATGGCGTGCGACCTCGCAACCGCCGCCGCGAAATACGGCAAGGCGGAGTTCGGCTGCGCCGTCACGGGACTCGAGTCTGACAAGGCCGTCTGGGCCGCCGTGAGCCACAAGTCCACCGTCTGGGTGCGCAAGATCCGTCCGGGCGAGGACGCGGGCAAGACCGCCGCGCTCACGATTCTTGACATCATCCGCCTTGTGCTCCAGCGTCAGGCCGTCCCCTACGCCAAACAGTTCCGCGCGGGCAGCGAGGCCGTCTGGAACGAGGGCAAGCTGGGCGGAAAGCCGAAGAGCGGCGCGGGCAAGGTCATTCTGATCGTGCTCTCCATCATCTGCCTCGCCGTGGCGCTCGGCCTCGGCATCTGGCTTGCGCTGGATAACTTCGTGTTCAGCAGGGACGATTCGTCGTCCGGCTCGCTGCCGCAGTCCACAGCGCAGTCCGTCGTGCAATCCATTCCGCAGAGCGTGCCCGCCTCAGACAGCACCGTTTCCTCGATCCCGCAGGCCGACCTGCCCGCCGGCGATGAAAACGGCGTCCACACGCTGGGGTGAAGCGCTTTGAAAGAACATCAGACCGATCTCTTGCGCCGCCGTCTCAGGACGGCGGCGCAAGGCGCCTATCCGCTGCACATGCCCGGCCACAAGCGGCGCGTCGCGCCCGCAGAAGGGCTTCCATATGAGTGGGATGTGACCGAACTTCCCGGCACGGACGATCTGCACGACGCGTCCGGCATCCTCGCGGACGCGATGGCCCGCACCGCGCGCCTCTTCGGCGCAAAGCGCACGTGGTACCTCGTCAACGGCTCCACGTGCGGCATCCTCGCGGGCATCCGCGCGCTCGCGCCGGACGGCTCTGCCGTCGTCGCCGCGCGCAACTGCCACAAATCCGTCTTTCACGCCGCCGAGCTGGGCCGCCTGCGCGTGCGCTGGCTCGCGCCGCCCGTCGAGCCGGCGTTCGGCGTCTTCGCGTCCGTGACGCCTGAAGCGGTTGCCGCGGCGCTCGACGAGACGCCCGGCGCGCGCTGCGTCATTCTGACAAGTCCCACGTACGAGGGCGTCGTCAGCGACGTCGCCTCCATCGCGCGCGTGTGCCACGCGCGCGGCGCGGCACTCTTTGTCGACGAGGCGCACGGCGCGCACCTCGGGCTGTCGCCGCTCTTTCCCGGTGGCGCGCTCGCCGCGGGCGCGGACGTCGTCATTCAGAGCGCCCACAAGACGCTGCCCAGCCTGACGCAGACGGCGCTTTTGCACATCCCGGAGGGCTCGCTCGCAAGCGAAGACGAGATCTCCCGCCAGCTCGGCATCTTCGAGACGTCCAGCCCGTCGTATCCGCTGCTGGCGTCGCTCGACGGCTGCACCGGCCTTCTTGAGGCGAACGGAGAAGCATGGTTCGCCGCGTGGGACGAGCGCCTCGCGCGCTTTTACGCCGCCGCAAAGGGCTTTTCGCGCGTGCGCGTCTTCACCGGGGGCGAGGGAGTGTTCCTGCACGACCGCGGCAAGCTGCTTTTGAACGCCTCTGCCGCCGGACTCACCGGCGCACAGCTCGCACAGGCCCTGCGGGAAAAGGGCTTCGAACTCGAGATGGTGTGCGGCGCGAACGCGCTCGCGATGACGAGCGTCTGCGACGCGCCCGGCGCGCTCGACCGCCTCGCCGGGGCGCTTGCGGAGATCGACCGCGCGCCCGGCGCGCCGCTTCCCGCGATGCCCGCCGCCGCGTGGCCGGGCGCGGAGACGGCGTGCGCCATCGGGGACGCGCTGCGCCTGCCCGCGCGCGACGTGCCGCTCGGCGAGGCCGCGGGCCTCGTCAGCGCGCAGTACGTCTGGGCCTACCCGCCCGGCGTGCCGCTCCTCATCCCCGGCGAGCGCGTGGACGCGGGCTTCGCGCGCCTGTACCGCTCGCTCGCCGAAAGCGGCGCGCGCCTCATCCACGAGCCGCGCTGCGACTTGACAAATGCCGTGAAATGTGGCATTCTTATGAAAGAAATTACAAGTGAAGGAGTGTCGACCCTTGAAGCACATTGAGACTTTGGAAACGCGCGACATGGCGCAGAGCGTCGAGAACGGCGGCTGTGGCGAGTGCCAGACGTCCTGCCAGTCCGCCTGCAAGACCAGCTGCGGCATCGCGAACCAGCCCTGCGAAAAGGCCGAGTAAGCAAGACGATATCGTTTCGCGCCGGGAAGCGTCACGCATCCCGGCGATTTTCTGTGATTGGGAGGATTTTCGTTTGATCCATCAGTACAAACTCAACGGCTACAACATCGTGCTCGACGTGTACAGCGGCAGCGTCCACGTCGTGGATGAGCTTGCGTACGACGTCATCGGCATGTACGAATCGCACACGCCGGACGAGATCACCGCCGCGATGCTGGAAAAATACGCCGGGAACCCGGACGTCACGCCACAGGAGATCGCCGATTGCCTCGAGAGCGTCGAGGCGCTCAAAGCGGCGGGCAAGCTGTTCGCGCCGGACGTCTATGAGGACCGCGCGTTTGATTTCAAAAACCGCAGCACCGTCGTCAAGGCGCTGTGCCTGCACGTTGCGCACACGTGCAACCTCAACTGCGAGTACTGCTTCGCGGCGCAGGGCAAATTCCACGGCGACGCCGGATTGATGAGCTTCGAGACGGGCCGCCGCGCGCTCGACTTCCTCGTCGAGCACTCCGGCACGCGCCGCAACCTCGAGGTCGATTTCTTCGGCGGCGAGCCGCTGATGAACTTCGAGGTGTGCAAGCAGCTCGTCGCCTACGCGCGCAGCATCGAGAAGGAGAAGGGCAAGAACTTCCGCTTTACGCTCACGACGAACGGCGTCGGCATCAACGACGACGTCATCGACTTCGCGAACCGCGAGTGCGTCAACGTCGTGCTCAGCCTCGACGGCCGCAAGGAGGTCCACGACCGCCTGCGCAAATACATCTCTGGCAAGGGCAGCTACGACGACATCGTGCCCAAGTTCCAGAAGCTCGTCAAGGCGCGCGGCGGCAAGGGCTACTACATGCGCGGCACGTTCACGCACTACAACCCGGATTTCACGAACGACCTCTTCCACATGGCTGACGACCTCGGATTCACGGAGCTGTCGATGGAGCCCGTCGTCTGCGCCCCCGGCGACCCCTACGCGCTGACGGAGGACGACCTTCCCATCCTGTTCGAGCAGTACGAGCTCCTCGCGAAGGACATGATCCGCCGCGAGAAAGAGGGAAGACCCATCACGTTCTACCACTATATTCTCGACCTCAAGCACGGCCCGTGCATCTACAAGCGCATCTCCGGCTGCGGCAGCGGCACGGAGTACATGGCCGTCACGCCGTGGGGCGACCTCTACCCATGCCACCAGTTCGTCGGCGACGAGCGCTACAAGCTCGGCGATATCTGGAATGGCGTGCAGAACACGGAATTGCAAAACGAGTTCAAGCTGTGCAACGTCTACGCCCGCCCCGACTGCGCCGACTGCTGGGCGCGTCTGTACTGCTCGGGCGGCTGCGCGGCCAACGCGCTGCACGCCACGGGCAGCATCCGCGGCGTGTACGACTACGGCTGCCGCGTGTTCCGCAAGCGCATCGAGTGCGCCGTGATGGTCAAGGCAGCCGAGGCGCTCGACCCCGAACTGCGCGCGAAGACCGCGCCCGCCGCAAACGCGGAGGACTGCGACGGCTGCGGCGGCTGCGGCTGACTGCTTTACAACGCGCCGCCGCGCGTTCTATAATAGACACAAGGAGCAATTTCAAGAAAAGGAGATGCTGTTATGGAACCGTCCAAGGTTTACTTCACCGATATGCGCGCGCTGCCGGGCACGAGCCTGCAACAGAAGCTCGAGCGCCTGATGCGCCGCGCGGGCATCGAGACGATCGACTTCAAGGACAAATTCGCCGCCATCAAGATCCACTTCGGCGAGCCGGGCAACCTCTCGTACCTGCGCCCGAACTTCGCCAAGACTGTCGCGGACATGGTCAAGAGCCTCGGCGGCAAGCCGTTTCTGACTGACTGCAACACGCTGTACGTCGGCCGCCGCAAGAACGCGCTGGATCACATCGAGGCCGCGTATGAGAACGGCTTCTCGCCGTTTTCCACCGGCTGCCACGTCATCATCGCCGACGGCCTCAAGGGTACCGACGAGGTCGACGTCCCCGTCGCGAGCGGCGAGTACATCAAAATGGCGCACATCGGCCGCGCCGTGATGGACGCGGATGTGTTCATCGCGCTGTCGCACTTTAAGGGCCACGAGTCCACGGGCTTCGGCGGCGCCATCAAGAACATCGGTATGGGCTGCGGCTCGCGCGCGGGCAAGATGGACATGCACTGCTCCGGCAAGCCAGACGTCGACAAATCCGTGTGCCGTTCGTGCGGCGTGTGCATGAAAAACTGCGCGCACAGCGCCATCTCGTTCGATGAAAACCGCAAGGCGGGCATCGACCATAACAAGTGCGTCGGCTGCGGCCGCTGCATCGGCGCGTGCAATTTCGACGCCATCCACAACAGCAACGACTCCGCCAACGACGAACTCAACTGCAAGATGGCCGAGTACGCGAAGGCCGTTGTCGACGGCCGGCCGGCGTTTTACATCAACATCGTCAACCAGGTGTCGCCGTACTGCGACTGCCACGGCGAGAACGACACCGCCGTCATCCCGGACGTCGGTATGTTCGCGTCGTTTGACCCCATCGCGCTCGACGTCGCGTGCGCGGACGCGTGCAACAAGATGCCCGTCATCCCCGGCAGTCTGCTGGACGACCATCTGCACGCGGAGGGCGCGTGCGACCACCACGACCATTTCACGAACATCTCGCCCGAGACGAACTGGCGCACGTGCATGGAGCACGGCGAGAAGATCGGTCTCGGCTCGCAGAGCTATGAGCTCATCACCGTGAAGTGAGACAAAATCCCGCGCGCCGCGCTGTATCGGCGCGGCGCGCGGAAAAATTTCAAAAATGAGCAAAAAACACTTGACATTGCGCCGCCATTTTGATATTATAATAAAGCGCTCTTGAGAGACGCCAATTGAATATGGGAGAGTTCCCGAGTGGCCAATGGGGGCAGACTGTAAATCTGTTGCGTCTTCGCTTCGATGGTTCGAATCCATCCTCTCCCACCAACCAGAAAAACCGCCGTGTCCCGGCGGTTTTTTTGGTTGGTGGCTTGAGAGGATGAGATGACAAAAGCCCGCCGTACCCCGGCGGGCTTTTTCGTTGTGGGAATCTCACACCAGCACGAAGCGCATCGTCAAAAACGCCAGCAGAGCGCATTGCAGCAGGAAGATCAGCGGCACGAACAGCACGAAATACCAGTGCCGCGTCTTGTGCCGGAACGCGTACATCCCGGCCCACAGACCGCCTGCGCCGCCGGCGAGAGCCAGCAGAAACAGCGTTTTCTCCGGCACGCGGCGGTGCCCGGCGCGCCTCGCCGCGCGCTTGTCGTGCAGGCAGACGAAAAACGCCGTTGCCGACAGAAAGGCCATCCACCCGACGGCCAGTTCAAACCAGAACAAATCATTACCCCCAGATCGGAAATTCAATCATCACCCAGACTCCCAGCGTCCAGCTCGCGAGGTTCGCCACGACCGCGTACGCCGTGCGCCGCGCCTTCGTGCCGGTCACGAGGAAGCGCCGGTAGACGATCGTCTCCGCGATCAAGATCACAAGCTCCGCCGCCGGGATCATCAGCAGGTTTGCGATCACGACGCCCGCGCGCGGCAGCGTGTACGACAAAAACGCCGTCAGAAGCACCTGCGTCGCCGCGTTCGTCCACAGAAAGCACAGCGCGTCGCGCCGCGTCTTTGCCAGCCCGAACGCCAGCAGCAAAAGCCCCTCGATCACAAGCGTCGGCACAAGCGTTGCCGCGAGCTGCTGCGCGATCTTCGCAAACGGGATGTCGTAGTACGGCTTCAGCGCCATCGTCTCGCAGTCGAGCGTCAGCGTCTCGAAAAAGCGTGTGCGCTCATAGACCTCCTCGGAGACGCGCACCTCGCCGTCCTGCGTCACCAGAATGACGCGGAACTCCCGCGGCGGGATGTACGAAAATGTGAACTCGCGTCCCTTCGCCGTCTCTGTGCCCGCGATGTCGCCGAACAGCGGCACGTCGGTGCCGGTCGCGCGCGCGGCGTGCCACGCGCCGTCCTGATACGAGCGCAGCGCCGCCAGCATCGTCTCGTCATAGCCCTCCGGGTCGAGGGCGTGGTTGCGTCCCTCGTCCTCGACGAGAAGGTCGACGTAATACGAGCCCTCCGGCTCGTTGACCGCGCGCAGCACGATGCGCGGCTTCGGCCCCATGTCTGCGAACGCGGGCGCGCACAGGCAGGCCATTGTCACAAGCGTCAGAAACAAGCAAGCCATTCTCTTTTTCATGGAAAACGCCTCCTTCCAGCTTCATCATAGCATGGAAGGAGGCGGCGTTCCAGCGTCAAAAAGTGACAAAACTCACATGGATTCCGGCACGGTGATTTTCATCATCGTCAGCGCGTTGCGCAGCACGTTGCGCGTCGCGATGCACAGCGCCGCGCGCGCGGAGCACAGGTTCTTGTCGTCGCAGCTGACGCGGCAGCTGTTGTAGAACTTGTGGTACAGCGTCGCCAGATCGTCCGTGTAGCGCGTGATGCGCGCCGGATCGTAGCTCTTCGCGGCCGAGACGATCTCGCCCGGGAACCGCGCGATGCAGCGGATCAGCTCGCGCTCGGCCGGCTCCGTCAGCACCGTCAGGTCGGCATCCTCCGGCGCGATCAGCTCCACGCCGTCGGCGGCCAGCTTCTTCAGGATGCTGCAAATGCGCGCGTGCGCGTACTGCACATAGTAGACGGGGTTGTCGTTGTCCTCCGCCACCGCGAGGTCGAGGTCGAAGTCCATCGCGCTGCCCGGCTCGCGCAGATTGAACAAAAAGCGCGCCGAGTCGATGGGCACTTCGTCCAGAAGGTCCGTCAGCGTGATGGCCTTGCCCGTGCGCTTCGACATGCGCACCACCTCGCCGCCGCGCACGAGGCGCACGAATTGCATCAGCACGACGTCCAGCTTCTCGCCGTCGAGGCCGACGGCGTCCATCGCGCCCTTCATGCGCGCGACGTGGCCGTGGTGGTCGGCGCCCCACACGTCGATGGCGCGCTCAAAGCCGCGCACCGCGAACTTGTTGTAGTGATAGGCGATGTCGGCCGCGAAGTACGTCGGCACGCCGTTCGCGCGCACCAGAACCTCGTCCTTCTCCTCCTCGTTCACCTCGCCGCCGAGGCCCTTGCGCGCGTTCTTGTTCGCGCCGTACTTCGCGCTGTACTGCGTCGAGCGGTACCAGATCGCGCCGTCCTTCTCGTACGTCGCGCCGCGCGCGGCCAGCTTGTCCAGCACGTCCTGGATCGCGCCGGACTCATGCAGCGTCGTCTCGCTGAACCACACGTCGTATTTGACGCGGTATTTCGCCAGATCGTCCTTCAGCCCCTGCACGTTTTTCGGCAGGGCGTAGGCCACGATGGCCTTCTGCAGCTCCTCCTCGGGCGCGTCGACATAGCGGTCGCCCACCTCGTCCGCGAACTCCTTCGCGCGCACGCGGATGTCCTCGCCCTGATAGCCGTCGGCGGGGAACTCCACCGCGTCCTCGCCCTTGAAGAGCTGGAGGTATCGCGCCGCGAGGCTCTTGCCAAACTTCATCACCTGGTTGCCCGCGTCGTTGATGAGGAACTCGCGCGTCACGTCATAGCCCGCCCAGTCGAGCGCCGCCGCGAGGCAGTCGCCCAGCGCTGCGCCGCGCGCGTTGCCCAGGTGCATCGGGCCGGTGGGGTTTGCCGAGACGAATTCCACGTTGTATTTATGGCCTTTGCCCGCCCGCGTTCGGCCGTACTCGGCCGACACGTTCGCCGCCAGCACCGTCTGCGCGAACCACTCGGGCGACAGGAACAGATTGATGAAGCCCGGCCCGGCGACCTCCACGCGCTCGAACCACGAGCCGTCCAGCGTCAGGTGCGCCGTCAGCGCCTCGGCGATCTTGCGCGGCGCCATGCCGAACACGCGCGCCGACGCCATCGCCAGATTCGAGGCGACGTCGCCGTTCTTTGTGTCGTTCGGGATCTCCGTGATGAAATCCGGCAGCTCGCGCTGCGCCAGAGCGCCATCCGCCATCGCGGCTTCGGCCGCGGCGGTCAGCAGGCTGCGCGCCTCGTCCAGCGCGGCCTGACGGGGGTCAAAATAGCGGTAATCCATGTTCTTCTCCTCTTTCTTTGCTCGTCCGCGCCCGGGCTCAGTCGGCCGGACGCACTGTGATGTGTACGAGATTGCGGCTCAGTTCCTCGGCGTCCACGTCCAGCATGTAGCTGAAGTCGACCGTGCCGCCCTCGTCGTGCAGGTTGGATACGATCTCGTCGGCCGCGACGCCCAGCGACAGCGCGCCCGCGCCCGTGTCATAGTGGCACACATGGCGGCGCCCCTTTTCGATCACAAGGCTGCTCGGCATCGGCCCGAAGCGCATCAGGCTGACCTTCCGCGCGTCCTCGGACACCTTCACTGTCGTCACGCAGCCCTTGTAGCCAGTGGCTTCCGTCTCGTTGTAGCTGATGAAGAAACTGCCGCCGCGCCGCACAAAGCTGCCGCGCGTCATCAGCTCCACGCTGTCGGAATCGCCGTCCTGCTCCATCGTGCCGTGGATCGTGATCAGATAATCTTCCTTCATGGTTCACACTCCCGCGGCGTTTTCCCGCCGCCGTTTACACTTCGTATTCATCCACCGAGATGCGTTTGACGTCGCCGCCCGTGTACTCGCCCAAAAACCACTCCGACAGGCGGTGGAAGCTCTCCACGTCGTCGCTCACGTAGTATTCCGCGCGCCCTCCGTCCGGATTCAGCAGGCCGGAACTCGCCAGCGCCCGCTTGGCGTACTTCGCCGTCTCGCGGCCCGGGTCGATGAGCGCCACGTCCGGCCCCATCACGTCGCCGATGATCGGCGCGATTAGCGGATAGTGCGTGCACCCGAGGATCAGTGTGTCGACGCCCGCGTCGCGCAGCGGCGTGAGATAGTCGCGCGCGACGAGGTGCGTCACCTCGTTGCCGCGGTCAAAATAGCCGTTTTCCACCAGCGGCACGAACAGCGGGCAGCCCGCCGCCGTGATCGTCGTGTCCCGCCGCAGTGCGCGGATGGCCCGCTCGTAGCTGCGGCTCATCACCGTCGCCGGCGTGCCGATCACGCCGATGTGCCCCGTGCGTGTCGCCTCCACCGCCGCCGCGGCCGTCGACGCCACCACGCCCGTGTACGGCACGGCCAGCGCGTCGGAGTACTCGTGCGGAAGCGTGCTCGACACCGTGCCGCACGCCGCGATGATGAATTTGACGTCCTTTTCCAGCAAAAACGCGATGTCCTGTTTGGCGTACCGGATGATCGTGTCGCGGCCGCGCGTGCCGTACGGCACGCGCCCCGTGTCGCCGAAATACACGATGTCCTCGTGCGGCAGGATGCGCCGCAGTTCGCGCACGGCCGTCAGGCCGCCGAGGCCGGAGTCAAACACGCCGACCGGTTTTTTCCGCACGTCAGCCATGATTTGCCTCCGCGCGCTCGAACGCCAGCGCGATCAGGCTGTCCAGCAGCGACGCGTACGTGTCACCCGCCGCCATCATCAGCTTCGGATACATGCTGATGGACGTGAAGCCCGGCAGCGTGTTGATCTCGTTCAAAAGCACCTTGCCCGTGCCCTCCTCGACGAAGAAGTCCACGCGCGCGAGGCCCGTGCAGCACAGCGCGCGGTAGGCCCGCGCCGCCGTGTCGCGCACCTCGTCGAGCTTTTCCTCCGGCAGATGCGCCGGGATGGCCGTGCGCGACGTGCCCGAGACGTACTTGTCATCGTACGTGTAGAACTCGGCGCTCGCGAGGATCTCGCCCGGGCGCGTGCTCGTCACGTCCGTGTTGCCGCGCACCGCGCACTCGACCTCCTGCCCGCGCACAAAGCGCTCGAAGACGATGCGCGTGTCGTGCTCAGCGGCCGTCTCCACCGCGCGGCGCAACTCTTCCTTGTCGTGCGCCTTCGAGATGCCGACGCTCGATCCCGCGTTCGCGGGCTTGACGAAGATGGGGTAGCCCAGCTTCGCCGCCACGCGGCGCTCCACCGCGTCGAACTCGGGCAGCTCGCGCGTCTCCATGTAGTCCCAATCGCACCGCGCGATGCCGTGCGCGTCCATCACGCAGTTCGCGATCACTTTGTCCATGCAAACGGCGCTCGACAGCGTGCCGCAGCCGACGTAGGGGATGCCCGTCAGGTCAAGAAGTCCCTGCACCGTGCCGTCCTCGCCGTACTTGCCGTGCAAAACGGGGAACACCACGTCCACGTGCACGCAGCGCGCGCCGCCCTCGCCGAAGACGACGAGTCCGTCCATCCCGCTGCCGGGGCAGAAGGCCGCCGGCGTGCGCGCGGCGTTTTCCCACTCGCCCGAGGCGATCAGCGCCTCGTCGCCCTGATACAGATACCACCGCCCGGCCTTGTCGATGCCCACGGGCAGCACGTCATATGTTTCGCGGTCGAGGTTCGCGAGAACGCTCGACGCGCTCAGTCTTGAAATTTCATGCTCGCTGGACGCGCCGCCGAACAGCACCGCGACCGTCAGCTTGTTTTTGCTCAAAAAACACCCTTCTTTCCGCAAGCCGCGCTTGCGCATTTTTACAATAAATATTATAATACCATATGCGTTATGAATTTGAAAGCGGAAAACAAAAATCTTTCGCGCAAAAAACGCTTGACGCGCCCCACGCGATATGCTATGATGATTGTACCTCTTTTGCAGGTCTATTTTTTTGTGCGCATTTTTGGGTGTGACGCCCGACCGCAGCGCACGCGGCCTGCCGCGCGAGGGAGGCTAATTAACCGTTCAATGGAGGTGCCGAAATGAGAGTCAAGATCACACTGGCCTGCACGGAGTGCAAGCAGCGCAACTACCACACGATGAAGAACAAGAAGAACAGCCCGGATCGTCTGGAGATGAAGAAGTACTGCCGCTTCTGCAAGAAGCACACGGTTCATCGCGAGACCAAGTGAGAAAGGCGGACGGACACAATGGCAGATAAGTCTGTGAAAAAGAAGGGCTTTTTCGCGAAGGTGAAAGGCTTCTTCACCGGCGTCGGCAAGTTCTTCCGCGACATCATCAGCGAGATGAAGAAGGTCGTCTGGCCCTCGAAGAAGCAGATCATCAACAACACGCTCGTCGTGCTGGCAGTGGTGGTCATCGCGGCCGTCATCCTCGTCGTGATCGACGCGGTGTTCGGATACGGAATCAGCGGCCTGTTCAAGCTGCTGGGCAATCTGTCCGCATAAGCCTGTGCCGGCAGAAAAGCGGAGGAGACGAAATGAGTCAGGAAAATGACGGCAAGGCCCGCTGGTATGTGGTCCACACCTACTCGGGCTATGAAAACAAGGTCGCGCAGAATCTTCTCAAAATCGTGGAAAACCGCCGTCTGCAGGAGTGGATTCACGAGGTGAAGATCCCCACAGAGCTCGTGAAGGTGGTCAGGACCGAAGAGCCTGAGGAAGAGAACGACGCAGAACTCGAAGATTTCGATCTGGATGAATTCGACGAGGACGCGGCGGTCAAAAAGAAGAAAAAGAAAAGCAAGAAGAAACCGAAGGACGAGGTGGAGCGCAAGCTCTATCCGGGCTACGTTTTCGTGAAGATGGTCATGACGGACGACAGCTGGTACATCGTGCGCAACACGCGCGGCGTCACGGGTTTCGTCGGTTCTACGACCAAGCCGATCCCGCTCACCGATGAGGAAGTTTTCAAGCTCAGCGGCGGCGCGAACGGCGCAGAGAAGGCCAGAGTCAGCGTCGACTACGGCGTCGGCGACCACATCCAGATCGTCGACGGTTCGCTCAAGGGCTGCATCGGCGTTGTGGAGGAGATCGACTTCGCCTCGGAGACGGTCAAGGCCAAGGTATCGATGTTCGGGCGCGAGACGCCCGCGGAGCTCAGCTTCACGCAGATCAAGCTGCTCTGACGTACAATTCGCTGAAAACCGCCTCCGGGCGGCTTTTGGAAGAGTATGCGACCGCATACTCGTGGGAGGGCGGCGGCGCTCGGCCGCACAGCCCGCAACGAACCACAATTTTTGGAGGTGCACAGTAATGGCTCAGAAGGTAGTGGGGTATATCAAGCTCCAGATCCCGGCCGGTAAAGCTACCCCGGCTCCCCCCGTTGGCCCGGCGCTCGGCCAGCACGGCGTGAACATCATGGCGTTCACGAAGGAATTTAACGAGCGCACGCAGAAGGATATCGGTTACCTGATCCCCGTTGTGATCACGGTTTATGCCGACCGTTCGTTCAGCTTCATCACGAAGACGCCGCCCGCGGCGGTCCTCATCAAGAAGACGCTGGGCATCGAGAGCGGTTCCGGCACTCCCAACAAGACGAAAGTCGCGTCGATCACGCGCGCTCAGCTCGAGGAGATCGCCAAGACGAAGATGCCCGACCTGAACGCCGCTTCTCTGGACGCGGCCGTCAGCATGGTTGCGGGCACCTGCCGCAGCATGGGCGTCACGGTCGCAGACTGATCGCTGACAGCATCGTGGGAGGAAAATTCCGATTTTACCACACAGGGAGGATACTATGAAACAGGGTAAAAAATATGTCGACAGCAAAAAGCTGGTCGATCGTTCGAAACTGTATGACAGCGTCGAGGCCCTCGATCTGTGCTGCAAGACCGCAAAGGCGAAGTTTGACGAGACTGTCGAGCTGCACGTCCGTCTGGGCGTCGACAGCCGTCACGCCGATCAGCAGGTCCGCGGCGCGGTCGTGCTGCCCAACGGCACCGGCAAGGACGTCCGCGTTGTCGCCATCGCGAAGGGCGACGCCGCCAAGGCCGCTGAGGCTGCCGGCGCGATGCTCGTCGGCGATGCCGACATCATTGCGAAGATCCAGAACGAAGGCTTCATCGATTTCGACGTGCTCGTCACCACGCCCGACATGATGGGTATGGTCGGCCGTCTCGGTAAGATCCTTGGCCCGCGCGGCTTGATGCCGAACCCCAAGGCCGGCACCGTGACCCCCGACATCGGCCGCGCCGTCACCGAGGCGAAGGCCGGTAAGATCGAGTATCGTCTCGACAAGGCCAACATCATCCACGTGCCCATCGGCAAGGCCTCTTTCGGCGCCGAGAAGCTGGACGTCAACCTCAAGACGGTCATGGAAGCCATCGTGAAGGCGAAGCCCGCCGCTGCGAAGGGCCAGTATATCAAGAGCGTCGTCGTGGCGTCCACGATGGGCCCTGGTATTAAAGTTTCCAGCCAGAAGTTCGGCGGCTGAGTTTCCTGAACGTTGAAACGCAGCGGATGCGGGAACGTTCCTCCCGCGGCGCACAGCGCCGCGCGGCACGCTCCGCTGGCGTTTTGCCACGACAAAACGCCGGACGCTGCGCTATCAAAGTTTCCAGCCAGAAGTTCGGCGGCTGAGTTTTCACTTGTCAAAACGTCACGCCCCTGCCTCCCCATTGAGGGGAGGTGCCGAGCGTGAGCGAGGCGGAGGGGTGAACTGCACCCGCTTCCCTTGTGCGATGTTGTGAAACCGCCGCAAAACCCTTGACAAACGCACGTTTCGCGTGCTATACTTTATAAGCTGTTTTAAAGACAGCAGGTGCTTTGCGTAAGGGCTTTGTCACGCCTGCCGAGAAACGTGCAAAAAATGCTGAAGGAAACCTTTGGTTTTTTGAGCCTCTTTCTCGCGGGAGAAAGAGGCTTTTCGTTTTTGCGCCTTTTGTCTTGAAGCAAATCTACAAGCAAACGAGGTGAAACAATTTGCCCAGTCAGAAGATTTTGAGCGAGAAGCAGGCATACGTTGCCGCTCTGCACGAGAAGATCAAGGCGTCGGTTGCCGGCGTTGTGGTCGACTACAAGGGCATCAACGTGGCTGACGACACGAAGCTCCGCAAGGAACTGCGTGAGGCCGGCGTCGAGTACGCCGTCGTCAAGAACACGATGCTGCGTCTGGCTCTGAAGGACACGGGTCTGGAGGATATGTCCAGCGTGCTCGAGGGCGCCACGGCGCTCGCGACTTCCGCGGATGATCCCATCGCTCCTGCGCGCATCCTGAACAAGTACGCCGAGGCGTCCAAGGGCGCGTTCTCGCTGAAGAGCGGCTACATGGACGGCAGCGTGCTGGACGAGGCCAGCCTGAACGCCATCGCCAAGCTGCCCGACTACAAGGGAATGCTCTCCATGTTCGCCGGCGCGCTCACCAGCACCCTCAGCGGTCTGGCCGTCGCCATGCAGGCCTATGTGGACAAGCAGGAAGAGCCTGCTGCGTAATCCCGCACGGATCCATTCAATTACAATCAACCAATATTGGAGGTATTTATCATGGCTTCTGAGAAGATCACTGCCATCCTTGACCAGATCAAGGGTCTGTCCATCCTCGAGCTGAAAGAGCTCATCGACACCTATTGCGAGGAGTTCGGCGTCTCTGCTGTCGCCGCTGCCGCTCCCGCTGCCGCCGCTGCTCCCGCTGAGGAGGAGAAGACGGAGTTCGACGTCGTGCTGGCTGAAGTCGGCGCCAACAAGATGGCCGTCATCCGTGCCGTCAAGGACGTCACCGGTCTGGGCCTGAAGGAAGCGAAGGCGCTGGTTGACGGCGCTCCCAAGACCCTGAAGGAGGGTGCTTCCAAGGCGGACGCCGAGGATATGAAGAAGAAGCTGGAAGAGGTCGGCGCGAAGATCGAGCTGAAGTAATTCCAACGCTCTCAAAAAGCCGGAGGAATTTTCCTCCGGCTTTTTTGTGTCTGCGGATATATTTGCAAAATCTATATTTTGTGGTATAGTATACTCGTATTCGTCTGCGGACAAGGAGAGGAGTTGCACCGTGTTTTCACAGTTCAGCATAGCCCTTGCGGCTGCGGCGGTGCTCGTTTGCGTATGTGGAGGGGCGCTGCTCCGCAAAGAGCCGCGCACGATCAAATCGATCCTGGCGAGAGGCTACCTTTGGTCGGCGCTCGCCGTTTGCACGGTCCAGTCGCTGTCGTCCGGCCTTGCGGTCTTTGGTCTGACGCTGCCCTCGGCCGCGCTGGAAGCGTTCGCGTGCGCCGCTGCCGGCGCGCCGTCGCTGTTTGCCGTCTTTTATCTCATCCGTGCGCTGCGCGAGCCGCGCCTGTCCGGCCGCCGCGTCTGGCTCGCGGCCGTTCCGTTCGTGCTGGGCGCTTTGGCCTGCGCGGGCGGCTTTGCGTGGGCGCTTGGCACGCAGGACGCCGCCGCATCCTTCGCTGCGTTTGCGCTCGCCGCACCGGTCGTCTCGCTCATCCACGCCGCCGCGCTGATCGCCGGCTGCATCTGGGGCGTCCGGCGCCGTTCGGTCTCCGCCCGGGAACTCTGGGCGGCTGCCCTTTCCGCCGTGTGCACGGCTGCGGGAGGGATCGCCTGTCTTGTCGGTTTCGGGTCATCTGCGCTGTCGCTTGGGACCGCATGCGGCGCGGTCCTTTTCGCCGCGCTGGCGTCGTTTCCCTCCGCCGCGGCTGTGCCCGGCACCCGTTTGTATTCGCACAGTGCCTTTTTGGAGACGGTCCGGGCGCTGTATGAAGAAAACAGGCCCTTCACCTGTACTGCGGTCGTGCTCGACCAGCTTCCGCTTCTGGAGCAGTCCGGAACGCCGGCCGCATCGCTTGCGCTCACGCGCGATCTGGAGCGGTTCCTTGTGCGCGCCGCCCGCCGCAGCGCCGTGTATCGCATCGATCCGGCGACGTTTGCGATCCTCGATGCGGGTGCGGAGCGCCGCGAGCAGATGATGGCGGAGATGGAGCGCCGGTTTGAACAGCCGTGGGGCGCCTTCGGACGCTTGGAGATCCGGTTCGTCAAGCTGTACGCGCCGCAGGATTGCACCGACGCGGCGGGCCTCGTCCGTGTGCTGACAGAGCTTGCGGCCCGAGCGCGGCGTGCGGGCGGGCCGATGCTCCTCTCCTGTGATGAAGCGATGCATGAGCGCACCGAGCGTCGCCGTCTTGTTTCGGATGCGTTCCGCCGCGCGCTGGATTCGGGTGAGCTGGAGATCGTCTTCCGTCCGGTCTACACACCGCGCGTCCACCGCGTCACGGCGGCTCAGGCGTACTCGCAGCTGACGGACGATTCACTGGGCACGATCTCCGATGAGGAATTGCGCTTTGCCGCGCGCGAGGCGCGTGCGGAACTTCGGTTCGGCGAGCTGCTGTTCGACCGGCTCTGCATGTCGCTGTCGGAATCCGGATTGCAGGAAGCGGGCATCGGCTCGGTCCATTTGGCGCTCTCTCCGATGCAATGGCGGCGCAGCGGCCTTGCGGATACGCTGGCTGAGATCGCGCACCGCCATGAGATGGAGCTCAGCCGCTTTGTGTTCGAGGCGGACGAGAACGTCGTGAGCGACGGGAGCGGGGAGTACGCCGCGAACGCGGACCGGCTGTTTGCCTTCGGCGCGCGGACAGCCATCTCCGGCTTCGGGGCGGGCGAGTCGAATCTCAGCCGCCTTCTGGGACTGGATGCAAAGCTCATCAAATTCGATTCAGAGCTCGTCCATGCCTACTGCCGGAAGGAGACGTCCGTGCCGGACTACCTCGCGCCGCTCTTCGCCTCGAAGGGCAAGCAGCTGATGGCCGACGGCGTCGAGACAAAAAGCCACGCCGACGCGATGACGCGCCTCGGCTGCGCCGGACTGCAGGGCGATTACTACGCGCGCCCGATGACGGCGCGGGAGCTCGTCTCGTACGTCTCCTCCGCCACAAGCGCGTGGGAGCACTTTGTGCGGGAACATACCGCGCCCGAGCGGAAAGCAGAAGAAAAACAAGCGGAGTCCTGAGCGGCTCCGCTTTTTCTGTGTAAACTCATCTACATTTGTCAATTAAAATCATTGACAAATGTCGACGAACATGATATTCTGAACATGTCGACAAAGAAGGAAGGGAGCTCTCCGATGAACACGATCGATAAACTGCCGGAGGCGGAGCTGGACGTCATGCTCTGCCTCTGGAAATACCGGGAGCCGGTGCGCACGGCGCGCGTTCTGGAGGACGTGCAGAAGGACCACGCGTGGACGCTGTCCACGCTCAAGGCGCTGCTCGCGCGCCTGTGCGAAAAGGGTTTCGTAGAGGTCACGCGGGAGGGGCGCTTCACGCTGTACCGCGCCCTCGTGGCGGAGGAAGATTACCGCCGCCGCGAGACGAGCGGCCTGCTGCGCCGGTATTTCGCCAATTCACCGAAGAATTTGATCGCTGCGCTCGTGCAGGAGAGCGACCTGACGGGCGATGACATTGCCGAACTGGAAGAACTGATCCGAAAGGCAAGGGAAGGACATGCTGACAAAATGCTTTGAGGCGGCGCTGGCCTTCGCGCCGTGGCTGTGTGCGCTCGGCGCGTGCCTGCTGGCGGCGCGGCGCGCTCTGTCGTCGCACGTGCGTGCCCGCGCGTTCCGTGCCGCGTGGCTGGTGCTGGCGGTGCGCGCGGCGCTTCCCGTGCAGTTTACGCTGCCGCATCCGCCTGTAACTGTGGAACTGCCCGCGTGGAGCGAAAAGCCAGTCACCGTGTTCGTCGCAGCCGCCGGCGCGGCCGGCGCCGTGGGCGCGGCGGAGAACGCCGTCCGCGTCCCGCCGTCCGCCATCGCGACGGGTGTGTGGGCCGCGGGAGCCGCGGCGCTCGCGCTGCTGTTCGCAGCGAGATACGCGGCGTTCGTCGTGCGGCTGCGCCGTTCGCGGATCCCCCTCGCGGGCCATCCGCGCGTTTACCGCTCGCCTCTGGCGGACGCCCCGTTTGCCTGCGGACTGCTTTGCCCGGCGGTGTACCTGCCGGAGGAGACGGAGCCGGACGACATTCCGTACATCCTCGCGCACGAGACGCGCCACATCCGGGCGGGCGACCTGTGGTTCCGGCTCATTCTGCTCGCGGCCCGGTGCGTCCAGTGGTTCAACCCGATGGCGCACGTGATGGCGCGCGCCGCACATTGCGACATGGAGCTTGCGTGCGACGAGGCGGTGCTGGACGAAAAGACACTCGGGTACCGCATCCGGTACGCGCAGGCGATCCTGAACGCAATGCGCAGCGCGCGGCGGGAGGCGCTTCTGGCCGCGCCGCTGTGCGGCCGCGGCACGCGCGGCGGCCGATGGAAGGAGATTTTCAACATGAACAGAAAACGCAAGGGAACTTGTCTGCCGGTCGCCGCCGGCGCGCTTGTGCTGTCGGCGAGCCTGCTGATGGGATGCGCCGCCGGGACGGCCGAACCGGCCCCGAGCGCGGACAGCCCGCAGAGCAGCCCGGTCGAACTCGCGCCGGTGACCGCGGCGCCGGGGGAGGAGACAGAACCCGAAGAACTCGTCTGGCCCGTGCCGGAGTACACCTATCTGGCGCGCGGGTATCAGGAAGAGACCCATCCGGGTCTGGACATCTGCGCCGCGGCGAACGCGGACATCCTCGCTGTGCAGGGCGGCACCGTCGCATTCGGCGGATGGGACGAGTCGAACCAGAGCTGCGGCAATTATGTGCAGATCGACTGCGGCGACGGACTGACGATGCTCTATCTGCACTGCAACGACGTGTATGTGCAGGAGGGCGAGACGGTGGAGGCCGGCGACCGGATCGCGTCCGTCGGCAGCACGGGGATGAGCACCGGCAACCATTGCTGCCTGCGGATGGAGCGCGACGGCGCGCCGTTTGACCCGGAAGAGCTGCTGACGGTCCCGCGTTGACGCGGATACAGCTTGGATACATTGCCGTGCTATCCTGCCCTGTGAGAGCGGAGGGATGGCAATGACTGTAAAAAGGATCGCCGCCGCGCTGTGCACGGCGGCGTTTTGTCTCGGCGCGTTCGGCACGGCGTTTGCCGAGACGCCGGAGGAAAAGGTCGAGCGTCTGCGGCAGGAGGCCGCGGAGGCGGAGGACAGGGTGGAGGAGTGCGACGCCGCGGTGCAGACCGCCGCGAACGAGCGCCAGGCGTACGCCGACAAGGTGAGCGCCATCGCCGCACAGATCGAGACGCAGAAGCAGCTGATCGCTGCGCAGGAGGACGTCGTGAACGCCGCGCGCAAGGCGACCGCCGAGAAGCTGCTGGAGACCGAGCGCACGCGCGACCTGTTCGAAGACCGACTTGTCGCGATGTATGTGCAGCACAACAACTCGTCGCTCGCGACACTGCTCGGCGTGTCCAGCTTCTCCGAAGCGGTGCGCTACGTCGAAAACTTGCAGCGCATCGCGCAGTCCGACACGCAGATGCTCGAGACCCTTCGCGTGCAGAGCGAGGAACTGGCCGCGCGGCAGAAGACGGAGGAGGACGCGTTCGCGCAGCTTCAGGCTGACGAGCAGGCGCTCGAGCAGCTCGGCGCGCAGTACGCCGAGGCGCTGCGGCAGGCCGACGAGAAGTACTCTGCCGAGCAGGCGAATCTGGCGGCCGCGCAGGCGACGGCGACGCAGACGGAGGAGGAGCTGGAGCAGGCCGAGCGCGAGTACGCCGAGTGGGCGGCGCAGAACGACAGCGACTCGCCGGAGTTCACCGACGGCGTGTTCCAGTGGCCCATCCCGGGCTACACCACCGTCTCGTCGCCGTTCGGGTGGCGCACGCTGAACGGAAAGCAGGATTTCCACCGCGGCACTGACATCCCCGCGCCGCAGGGCACGCGCATCTACGCGGCCGCGTCCGGCGTCGTGTCGTTCAACGCGCACTCCAGCTACGGCATCTGCGTCAAGATCAGCCACGGCGGCGGCCTCGTGACCATCTACGCCCACATGACGGCGCGCGCCGAGTCGCTCACGCCGGGCTGCACCGTGCAGGCGGGCGATCTGATCGGCTACGTTGGCAACACCGGCAACTCGTACGGCAACCACCTGCACTTCGAGGCCGACCTCAACGGTCAGCCCGTCAGCGTCTACAATTATTTGTAAGGCAAAAGCCCGGACGGCCGTCCGGGCTTTTGCCTTGGGAAACGTATCTGTCACTCCAGCTCGAACGCGCCGGTGTACAGCTGATAGTACTGTCCCTTCTGCGCCAGCAGCTCCTCGTGGCTGCCGCGCTCGATGATGTGTCCGTGGTCCAGCACGATGATGACGTTCGAGTTCTTGACCGTCGACAGGCGGTGCGCAATGACGAACACCGTGCGGCCGTACATCAGCGCGTCCATGCCGCGCTGCACGATGGCCTCGGTGCGCGTGTCGATGGACGACGTCGCCTCGTCGAGGATCATCACGGGCGGGTCGGCCACGGCCGCGCGCGCGATCGACAGCAGCTGCCGCTGGCCCTGCGAGAGGTTTGCGCCGTTGCCTGTCAGCATCGTCTGATATCCCTGCGGCAGGCGCGTGATGAAGTCGTGCGCGCCCGCCAGCTGCGCGGCCACGATGCACTCCTCATCGGTGGCGCCAAGGTTGCCGTACCGGATGTTCTCCATGACGGTTCCGGTGAAGAGGTTCGTGTCCTGCAACACGATGCCGAGCGAGCGGCGCAGGTCGCTCTTTTTGATCTTGTTGATGTTGATGCCGTCGTAGCGGATCTTGCCGTCGCGAATGTCGTAGAACCGGTTGAGCAGGTTCGTGATCGTCGTCTTGCCCGCGCCCGTCGCGCCGACGAACGCCACCTTCTGGCCGGGCTTCGCGTAGAGCGACACGTCGTGCAGCACGGGCTTGTCCGCCTCGTACTCAAAATCGACGTTGTACAGCCGCACGTCGCCCGCGAGGCGCGTGTACGTGATCGTGCCGTCGGCCTTGTGCGGGTGCTTCCACGCCCAGACGTTCGTGCGCTCGGCGCACTCGGTCAGCGTGCCGTCGGCGTTCTCCCTCGCGTTCACCAGCGTCACGTAGCCGTTGTCCTCCTCGGGCAGCTCGTCCATCAGCTCGAAAATGCGCGCCGCGCCCGCGAGGCCCATGACGACGGCGTTGATCTGGTGCGACACCTGGCCGATGTTGCCCACGAACTGCTTCGTCATATTGAGGAACGGCACCGCGATGCTGATGCCGAACGCCATGCCCGAGATGCTCAGGTTCGGCACGCCCGTCAGCAGCAGCGATCCGCCCGCGAGCGCCACAACGACGTACAGCACATTGCCGATGTTGTTCAGAATGGGGCCGAGGATGTTCGCATAGCGGTTCGCGCGCTCAGACGCGTCGTACAGAGCATCGTTCAGCCGGTCGAAATCGGCCTTGCTCTCCTCCTCGTGACAGAACACCTTGATGACCTTCTGTCCGTTCATCATCTCTTCGATGAAGCCCTCCACCTCGCCGAGCGCCGTCTGCTGGCCGAAGAAGTAGCGCGCCGAGCGGCCGCCGATCTTCTTCGTGACGACCAGCATGATGGCCACGCCCAGCACCACGACGAGCGTCAGCCACACGCAGTAGTAGATCATGATGCTGAACACCGTCAGAACGGAGATGGCTGAAGCGAGCATCTGCGGAAAGCTCTGCGACACCATCTGGCGCAGCGTGTCGATGTCGTTGGTGTAGTGGCTCATGATGTCGCCGTGATTGTTCGTGTCGAAGTAGCGGATCGGCAGGCGCTGCATCCCGCCGAACATCTTTTCACGCAGCTTTTTCAGCGTGCCCTGTGTGATGACGGCCATCAGCTGCGTGAACGTCGTGCTCGCGGCCAGCGCCAGCACGTAGAACACGGCCAGCAGGCCCACGAGCGACAGGATGCGGCTCCCGACGGCGCTCCAGTCGCCGGTCTGCCAGCTCGTCTCCACCAGCGCGATGACGTTCTGCATGAACACCGCCGGCAGCGCGCCGACCACCGCGCTGAAGAGGATGCACGCGATCGTCAGCGGGAACAGCACGGGGTAGAAGCCGCGCACCGTCTTGAGCACGCGCAGGGCGGTTTTTCCGTTGATCTGTTTATTCTTCATCGTCGTCACCCGCCTTGTTCTGAGAGGTGTAGACCTCGCGGTAGATCGCGTTCGTCGCCAAAAGCTCCTTGTGCGTGCCGACGGCGTTGATGGCGCCGCCGTCCATCACGATGATGCGGTCGGCGTCCTCCACCGAGGCCGTGCGCTGCGCAATGATGATCTTCGTCGTCTCCGGGATGTACGAGCGCAGCGCGCTGCGGATCTTCGCGTCCGTCTTCGTGTCGACGGCGCTGGTCGAGTCGTCTAGGATCAGGATCTTCGGCTTTTTCAGCAGGGCGCGCGCGATGCACAGGCGCTGCTTCTGGCCGCCGGAGACGTTCGCGCCTCCCTGTTCGATGTATGTGTCGTATCTGTCGGGGAACTGCTCGACAAATTCATCCGCGCACGCCATGCGGCACGCCTGCACGATCTCGCCGTCCGTCGCGGTCTTGTCGCCCCAGCGCAGATTTTCCTTGATCGTGCCGGAGAACAGGATGTTCTTTTGCAGGACGACGGCCACCTGATTGCGCAGCGATTCGATGTCGTAGCTGCGCACGTCGACGCCGCCCACGCGCACCGCGCCCTCCGTCGCGTCATACAGGCGCGAGATCAGCTGCACCAGCGTCGATTTCGACGAGCCGGTGCCGCCGATGATGCCGATCGTCTCGCCCGAGCGGATGTGCAGGTCGATGTTTGAAAGCGCCATGCGGTCGGCTTTCTTCGAGTATTTGAAGCTGACGTGATCGAAGTCGATCGAGCCGTCCTTCACCTCGTGGATGGGGTTCGCGGGATTGTCGAGCGTGCTCTTCTCCTGCAATACCTCCACGATGCGCTTGCCGGACTCGATGGCCATGATCATCATCACGAACACCATCGACAGCATCATCAGGCTGCTGAGCATCATGAAGCTGTACGTCAACAGCGCGGAGAACTGGCCGACGTCGAGGTCGACGCCGCGCGTCGTGATGATCGTGTACGAGCCGAACGACAGCACGAACACCATCACAGAGTAGATGCAGAACTGCATCAGCGGGTTGTTGATCGCCAGGATGCGCTCGGCGCGCGTGAAGTCCCGGCACACGTCCTCGGCCGCCGCGTCGAACTTCTTCTGCTCGTAGTCCTCGCGCACGAACGATTTCACGACGCGCATCGCCTTGATGTTCTCCTGGATGGAGCTGTTCAGGTTGTCGTATTTCTTGAACACCTTGCGGAACAGCGGCATCGTCCGGGAGATCACCAGCGCGAGGCCCGTCCCCAGCACCGGCACGACGAACAGGAAGATCCACGCCATGCGCCCGCCCATCACAAACGCCATCACGAACGCGAACACCAGCATCAGCGGCGCGCGGATGGCCGTGCGGATCAGCATCATGTACGCGTTTTGCACGTTCGTCACGTCCGTCGTCATGCGCGTGACGAGCGACGAGGTGAGAAATTTGTCGATGCTTTCAAACGAGTAGCGCTGCACGCTGTAGAACATATCCTTGCGCAGGTTCCGCGCAAGGCCGCATGACGCCTTCGCGCACGTCATGCCCGCCAGCGCGCCGAATGTCAGCGCCAGCGCCGCCATCACCACCAGAACGGCCCCGTACCGCGCCAGCACCCCCATGTCGCCGCCATTTTTCACGGCGTTGACAAGCTGCGCGATGATGAACGGGATCGTGCACTCCATCACCACCTCGCCGGACACGAGGATCGGCGTCGCGATGGAGGCCTTCTTGTACTCCCGGATGCATCCGGCCAATTCCTTTACCATACAGTTTCACTCTCCTTCCGCGGTTTCGCGCTGCGGCGCGTCGACAGGGTCCATTTCCAGCCCGTCCCAATGCGTCAGCATCACATCCAGCAGCGCGTGCAGCTGTTCCAGTTCGCTGTGCGTCAGACATGACGTCATCTCCGTTACACGCCGGTCGTAGTCGCTGCGCACGCGCGCCGCGTCCGCGCGGCCCTGTTCCGTCAGTGACAGCACAAAGTTGCGCCCGTCGTCCGTGCTTTTGTCCCGGCGGAGCACGCCGTCCGCTTCCATCTTGGCCAGCAGCTCGCTCAGCGAGCCCGCCTGCACGTCCAGCCTCTGCTGCAATTCGCGCTGCAACATGCCCGGCTGGGCCGAAAGTTCCATCAGAACGCGTCTGCGCCCCACGCGTCCGCCCATCTTGTAGTGCAAAAACCATCCCGCGTGCCGCAGCTGGCGCACGATCTGATGCGGGAGGGAAGGCCCGTCCTCCTGCTTCATTCCACATCACCTCACATGTTTCGATGTTTTCCTGCCTTCATGATACCAAATCTCACATCGAAAAATCAAGGTGCCTAACGATTTTGCCGCAAAAAAACGGGCCGCATTTTGCGGCCCGCAAAAAAGTGCAAAGCGGCGCGTCACGCCTCTGTGCCCCATGCCTCGAACTGCGTCAGCGCGGGGAAGGGGGAGGGGTCGTCGGCCTTGATGAGCTTGCCGAACGTCAGGCTCGTGACGGTGCGCGGCTCGATGGCGAAGCTCTGCGGCTTGTCCGTCTTCTCGAAGTGCAGCACCTCGCAGCTGCCGTCGGAGAACGTCACCTCGCCCTGCGTCCACCAGCTGTCGTGCGGGAAATCCGCGCGCAGCGTCACGCGCAGCTCGTCCACGCGCACGGCGCGGCCGAAGTCCAGCGTCCACGCGGCGTTCGGGTCGCGGTTGATGCCCCAGCTCTGATACGGCCACACGCCGTGGGAGGCGTTCTCATAGACGCCGTCGACGGCGTTGTACGAGGCGAACACCGCCTCGCCGCGCGTCTCCACGTTGGCGGACGTGTGCGGGAAGTAGCCGTTGTCGCCGTGCTGGTCGAACGGGTTGAGCGCGAGGTTGCGGCGCGCGGCGATCTCCTCCGGCGTCGCGAGGCGCGCGCGGATCAGGTGACAACCGCCGGTGAACGACTTCGGCGAGAACACGACGCGTCCCTCGCCGAACGGGATGGTGTAGATGACTTCACGCCGCGTCACATACACAAGGGCGGAAGGCAGCGTGTCCTCGAACTGTACGACACAGAAGCAGCCCGGCTCGCGGCATTCCAACACAATGTGATCACCGGGACGATATTCCGCGGCGTAGACGAGGTGCACGTCCGCAGCCTCCGCGCACGTCAGCAGCGTGCGGCCGCCGGCGTCCTGCACTTTCAATTTGATCTCTTGCATGATAAAACCTCCTTGGTCATCGCGCCCGCGCGCGATGGGCGCGAAGGCTGCTTCTTAGTACAAGCGTATTCGCTCACGGCGCTTTTGTCAAGCGAAAGCGGCAAAATCCTCCTTCCGCCGTAAAAAAAGGCGGTCCGCGCATTGCAACGGCCGCGATTTCGATTATAATAAGAAAAGGGACGCCGCGCGGGTGTCCCGATCTGGCGTCGCTAAGAGGATTCGAACCTCCGGCCTGCCGCTTAGGAGGCGGCCGCTCTATCCGACTGAGCTATAGCGACATGATGTATGCGGTACGGCGCGCTGCGCCGCGTTTTTTATTATACCGTTTTGCGTGGAAAAAATCAAGACGCGCGGCGACGCCGCGCCGGAGAGGAGGCGTACCGTGACCAAAAAGCGCGATCTCTTGCCCTACGCGGCCAATCTGACCGGGGCGACGGCCGCCGTCTACATCGCGTCGGGCGCGCTGCTGCGCCTCGCGGCGCAGGCCTTCGTCCGCGTGTTCCACGCGCAGGCCACGCTCGAAAACCCCATCGGCGTGCCCGAGAGCGTCATCGCTTTGCTCTCGCTCGCCGTCAGCGCACTGTCTCTTCTGGCCGCCATCCGCTTCGCGCGGTCGTTCGGACGGCCGGATTTCCCGATGAAGCTGTGCTTTGACGACCCGCGCGACCGCCGGCTGTGGCTGTTCCTGCCGGTGTTTCTTGCCTGCGAGCTGCTCGGCAGCGTGTTCAGCAGCCTGCTGCGATCCGCGCTCAGCAACTTTACAGGTTACGTTTCCCCGGAGAGCGTCACGCTGCCCGAGGGCGGCGCGGCGACGGCGCTGTTCTTCGCCTCGATGTGCGTCGCGCCCGCCATTTTGGAGGAGATCCTCGTGCGCGGCTGTCTGCAAAGCCTGTTCCGCCCGTGGGGCGTGTGGTTCTCGATCGGCCTGTCCAGCGCCGTGTTCGCGCTGCTGCACGCCGACGTCGCGCAGATGCCGGCCATCTTCCTGCTGTCGGTCTTCCTCGGCCTCAGCGCCCACGTGACGGGCTCGCTGTTCCCCGGCATCGTGCTGCACATGGCGAACAACACGCTGTCGTTTGTGTTTTTGTACACACGCCAGCGTATGGACGGCCGCGCCGCGCTGGGCGTCACGATCTACCTGCTCGCATTTTTCTTCTTCGGCGCGGCGCTGTGCATCTGGCAGATCGCCGCGACGGGCCTGATGCGCACGCTGCGGCCCGTGCCGCGTGCCGCCGACCCGAAGCACCGCAGCGGCCGCGTGCGCCGCATTTTGCGCGCGCCGATGTTCACGATCATGATGCTGTATCTTGTGCTGCGGGCGGTCTGGCCGATCGCTGCGCTGCGGTGAGAGGAGGACCACGCTTGACGGATGAAGAACTGATGCGCTTCGCGCTGGCCGAGGCGGAACGGGCGTTCGCGCTCGGCGAGGTGCCCGTCGGGGCTGTCGTCGCGAAGAACGGCGAGGTCGTCGCCGCGGCGCACAACACGCGCGAGACGGAGAAAAACGCCACGCACCACGCGGAGCTTCTCGCCATCGACCGCGCGTGCCGCGCGCTCGGCGGCTGGCGTCTGTGGCAGTGCGATTTGTTCGTTACGCTCGAGCCGTGCCCGATGTGCGCCGGGGCCATCGTCAACAGCCGCATCCGCCGCGTCGTCTACGGCGCGAAGGACGAAAAAGCGGGCTGCTGCGGCAGCGTCACCGACCTGTTCGCGCTGCCGTTCAACCACCGCCCGGTGGTGGAGAGCGGCCTGCTGGAAGAGGAGAGCCGCGCGCTCTTGCAGAAATTTTTCGAGCGCCTGAGACAACAGCGCAGGGAAGGGAGCAAACCCAAATGGAAAAAACCGCAGTCGTGACGGGCGCATCGCGCGGCATCGGCGCGGCCGGTGCAAAAGCGCTGGCCGCGGACGGCTGGCGCGTCGCCGTGTGCTGCGAAAAAAATCTCGCCCGCGCGGAGGAGGTGTGCGCCGCCATCGCGCGCACGGGCGGCACGGCGCTGCCGTTTCGCGCCGACGTGTCGGATGAGGCGCAGGTGGACGCGTTGTTTGCCGCTGTGCGCGAGGCGCTGGGCGAGCCGTCGGCGCTCGTGTGCAGCGCGGGCATCGCGCACTGGGGCCTTTTCACCGACATGACGGCCTCGGAGTGGGACCGCCTGTTCGCCGTCAACGTGCGCGGCGCGTTTTTGTGCTGCCGCGCGGCGCTGCCCGCGATGATCCGCGCCAAATGCGGACGCATCGTCTTGATCTCCTCGATGTGGGGCCAGACGGGCGCGTCGTGCGAGGCCGCGTACTCCGCGTCGAAGGCCGCGCTGATCGGCCTCGCGAAGGCGCTCGCGCAGGAGGAGGGACCCAGCGGCGTCACGGTCAACTGCATCGCGCCCGGCGTCATCGAGACGGACATGATGGCAGGCTTTTCCGCCGCGGACAAAGCGGCGCTGTGCGCGGACACGCCCGCCGGACGCCTCGGCGCGCCGGAGGACGTCGCAAAGGCCGCCGCGTTTCTCTGCTCAGACGCCGCTTCGTTCATCACCGGGCAGGTGCTCGGCGTCAACGGCGGCTTCGTCACCTGACCGCCTTGCCAACCGTCCCAAAGGCTGATATACTAATAGAATCGTATGATGCAAATACTGCATCTGAAGGGAGTCATTCATATGGTAGTCACGAAAACATCCATCATCGGCGACGTCCTCGACGCCGCGCCCGAACTCGCCCCGCTGTTCCGCGAGATCGGCATGAGTTGCCTCGGCTGCCCCGCCGCGCGCGCGGAGACGCTGGAGGAGGCGTGCTATGTGCACGGCCAGGACGCGGACGCCCTTGTGACGAAGATCAATGCCGTCCTCTTTGAAAAGGGTTGAGCCTCAGCTCGACGAACGCCTCGCCGCCGCCGCGGCCTATGTGCGGCCCGGCGCGCGGCTGGCCGACGTCGGCTGCGACCACGGCAAGCTGTGCGCGGCGCTGGCCGCGCGCGGCGCGTGCGAAAAAATCTACGCGTGCGACATCCGCGAAAAGCCCCTCGCCCGCGCGCGGGAGCTGCTCGCGCCGTACATCGGGGACGGCGCAGTCGAATGCCGCCTCGGCGATGGCCTGACGGTGCTCGCGCCCGGCGAGGCGACGGACGTCGTCATCGCGGGCGTGTCCGG
>CALXIU010000151.1 GCA_944388415.1 uncultured Ruthenibacterium sp.
AGCGCGCGACGCTCAGCGGCCTCGTGCGCACGTGCGCCGTCATCGGCACGTGCAGCTTCCTTGCGTTTCTGGCCGTCAGCATCCTGCTGTCGAAGTGGGCGGTGCGCCCGGTCGAGCACGTGTGGGACGAGCAGCGCGCGTTCGTCGCCGCCGCCTCGCACGAGCTGAATACGCCGCTGACCGTCATCATGACGAGCGCCGAGCTGCTGCAAAGCGGCGCGGCGGACGAGGCGAGGCGCGCCGAGTTCACCGGCAACATCCTCACGATGACCGGACAGATGAAGACGCTCATCGGCCAGATGCTCGAGCTCGCGCGCGCTGACAGCGGCGCGGCCAAGGCGGCGTTCGCGGACGTCGACTGGAGCGCCGCCGTCGTGCAGGCCGCGCTGCCGTTCGAGGCCGTGTTCTTCGAAAAAGGCCTCGCGCTCGAGGTGGACGCCGCGCCCGGCATCCGTGTGCGCGGCGACGAACAGGTGCTGCGGCAGGTGGTGGACATTCTGCTCGACAACGCGCAGAAGTACGGCGCGCCCGGCGGCGCGACGCGCGTGACGCTCGCGCGGCGCGGGAAGAGTCATTGCACGCTGTGCGTCACGAGCGAGGGTGAGCCGCTCTCCGACACGCAGCGGCGCGACGTCTTCAAGCGCTTTTACCGCGCCGACCCCGCGCGCGGACGCGACGGCAGCTTCGGGCTGGGCCTGTCCATCGCGCGGGCCGTCGCCGCGCAGCACCGCGGCCGCATCTGGGCCGAGAGCGCCGGCGGCTTCAACCGCTTTCTCTTCGAATTGCCCTGTTTTTGACATGCGCGAACAAAAAAGCTCCCCTTTGAGGGGAGTTCAGATTGTCGATAAACCTAAAAATGTGCGCATCTTGCCTCCCCTTGAGGGCTGACGCCCGCAGGCGGCGTCAAGGTGAGCCGCGAAGCGGCGGCTCTTAGGCCGAGATGTGGTGGCCCGAAGGGCCGGAAGGGTGAACTGCACGAGCCTGAAAATCTATTTATGAAAAAAGTCCGCTGTATCGGTCAACGAGTGCAATTCACCCCTCCGGGTTCGCATTCGCTCACCCACCTCCCCTCAATGGGGAGGCTTTTTTCTGCCAAGCAGCAGGGGACGGCCATAGAGGGCAGGTTGCGCCTGTCAAAAAACCTCCCCTCAATGGGGAGCCAAATCTCTGCCAAGCAGCAGGGGACGGTCATAGAGGGCAGGTTGCGCCTGTCAAATATTTCGCAGATTTATCACGGATTGGCGGGCGTTTTTTCAGCCTCGTTTCAGATTGCGCGCCTATAATGACCTCGTACGCAAACACTTGTGAAGGAGGTCAACCATGATCCAGGTGGAACACTTGACAAAGTACTATGGCGATTTCCCCGCGGTGAAGAACCTCTCGTTTGAGATCGAGGAGGGCCACGTCTACGGCTTCCTCGGGCCGAACGGCGCGGGCAAATCGACGACCATGAACATCATGACGGGCTGCCTCTCCGCGACGGAGGGTCATGTGAAGATCGACGGCCACGACATCTTCGACGAGCCGCGCGAGGCGAAGAAGCTCATCGGCTACCTGCCGGAGATCCCGCCGCTGTATCTGAACGAGACGCCGGAGGAATACCTGCGCTTCGTCGGCGAGGCGAAGGGCCTGCGCGGCGCGGAGCTGGAGGCGCAGATCAACGAGATCGTCGACCTGACCGGCATCGCCGCCGTGCGCGGGCGCTGCATCTCGGCGCTCTCGAAGGGCTACCGCCAGCGCGTCGGCATCGCGCAGGCGCTCGTCGGCAAGCCGAAGGTCATCGTGCTCGACGAGCCGACCGTCGGCCTCGACCCGATCCAGATCATCGAGATCCGCGACCTGATCCGCGAGCTCGGCCGCACGCACACGGTCATCTTCAGCTCGCACATCCTCTCGGAGGTGCAGACCATCTGCGAGAAGATCCTCATCATCAACGAGGGCCGCCTCATCGCGTTCGACACGCCCGAGAATCTCAAGAAGACGCTCTCGTCCGACAGCTTCATCCGCCTGACGGCCGAGACGACGCCGGAGGGCGCGCGCGACATCCTCGCGAACATCCCGGGCATCGCGAAACTCGAGACGAAGACGGAGGAGGGCGGCCTCGTGTCCGTCACCGTGTCCACGAACGCCGGAAACCTGCACAGCGTCTCGCGCGAGATCTTCTTCGCGTTCGCGCGCCGCGACAAGGCGCTTCTCGAGATGACGCTGAAAAAGGCCAGCCTCGAGGACATCTTCCTTGAGCTGACGGAAAAGAGCGCGCGCGGCAAGTCCGCGAAAAAGCGCGCCGGGAAGGGGGAGAAGGCGTCATGACAGCCGTACTCAAGCATGAACTCCGCAGCTACTTCCACTCGCTGACCGCCTATGTGTTCGGCGCGTTTTTGCTGGCGTTCGTCGGCATCGGCGCGATGATGTACAACATCCAGGCCGCCGTCAGCAATTTCGAATACGTGCTCAGCTTCGGCTGCCTCGTGTTCGTCGTCATCGTGCCCATCCTGACGATGCGCGTGCTCGCCGAGGAAAAGCGCCAGAAGACCGACCAGCTGCTCTACTCGCTGCCCATCACGACGGTGGACGTCATCGCGGGCAAATACCTCGCGCTGCTGGTGCTGTATCTCATCCCGCTCGCCATCATCTCGTTCTATCCGCTCATCTTCGCGCAGTTCGGCGACGTGTACCTGCTCACGTCGTACGGCTCCATCTTTGCGTTCTTCCTGATGGGCGCGGCGCTCATCGCGCTGGGCATGTTCATCTCGTCGCTCACCGACAACCAGGGCCTCGCGGCGGGCGTCGGCATCGCGCTGATCCTGTTCAACTACTACAGCGTCAGCCTGTCCGAGTACGTCTCGTCGACGGCCGTCGGCTCCGTCGCGGCGCTGTTCGTGCTCATCCTCGCCGTCGGCGCAGTCATCCGCGTCGTCACCGGCAGCGCAAACCTCGCGTACGCGTTCTGCATCGCGGGCGTGCTGGCCGTGATGATCGTCAACTTCATCGACCCGACGATGCTCGAGGGCCTCGTGCCGTCCGTGATGACGGCGCTGTCGCTGTTCGAGCGCTTCTACGCGTTCGTCAACGGCGTGTTCGACATGACGGCCGTCGTGTTCTACCTGTCCGTCATCGGGCTGTTCCTGTTTTTGTCCGTGCAGTCGCTGGAGAAGAGGAGGTATAACTGATGCTGGAAAAACTCAAGCGCTTCTTCGCCCCGGACGACGGCGGCAAGAACGGCCGCGCCGCGATGGCGGGCGGCGCGTACTCGCTGGCCATGACGGCCGTCGTGCTGGCCATCGTCGTCGTCATCAACTTCCTCGCCTCGGCGCTGCCGTCCACGTGGACGAAATACGACATCAGCGCCACGAAGCTGTACTCCATCACCAGCAACACGAAGGCCGTCGTCAACAACCTCGAGGACGACGTGACGATCTACTGGATCGTCCAGTCCGGCGAGGAGGACGACGTCATCGAGAATTTGCTGGCGAAATATGACAGCCTCTCCGACCACATCACCGTCGAGAAGAAAAACCCCGACGTGTACCCGACGTTCGCCGAGCAGTACACCGACGAGACGGTCGCGAACAACAGCCTCGTCGTCGAGTGCGGCGAGCGCAGCCGCTACATCGGCTATGACGACATCTACGTCAGCGATTCGAGCATGTACTCGTACTCCTACTCCACGTCATTCGACGGCGAGGGCGCCATCACGTCCGCCATCGACTACGTCATCAGCGACGAGCTGCCGCAGGTCTACGTGCTCGAGGGCCACGGCGAGGCCGAGCTGCCCGCCACGTTCGCCGACCAAATCGCGAAGGACAACATGGAGACGCAGAGCCTGTCGCTGTTGAACGTCGACGAGATCCCCGAGGACGCCAGCTGCATCCTGATCTTCTCGCCGTCGAGCGACATCTCCGAGGAGGAGAAGACGATGCTCGCCGACTACGTCGCGGCGGGCGGCAGCCTGTTCGTCGCGGCCGGGCCGGTCGAGGACGGCGTGCTGACGAACCTCTACGCGCTGCTCGAAGACTATGGCGTCGAGGCCGCCGAGGGCGTCGTCATCGAGGCCGACCGCGAGCACTACGCGTTCCAGATGCCGTATATCCTGATGCCGGACATGGCGTCGAGCGACGTCACCGACTCGCTGATCGACGAGAACTACTATCCCATCATGCCGCTGTCGCTCGGCCTCACCGTGAGCGGAAGCGCGTCGGACGCGACGGTCACGGAGCTTCTGACGACGAGCGACGAGGCGTTCAGCAAGGTCGCCGGCTTCGACATCACGACGTATGACAAGGAGGACGGCGACATCGACGGCCCGTTCGCGCTGGCCGTGGACATCGAGCACACGAGCGGCGGGCGCATCGTGTGGTTTGCGTCGTCCGACTTCCTCGCCGACATGTACAACGCCTATTCGTCGGGCGCGAACAACAACCTCGCGATGAACGCGCTGTCGCAGCTCGTCGGCGAGACGGAGGCCATGGCCATCCGCAGCAAATCGCTCAACTACAACTACCTGACCATCAGCGACTCCACGTCGTCGCTGCTCAAAGTGGTGATGATCGGCGTGTTCCCGCTGGCGTATCTGGGCATCGGCATCGCCGTGGTCGTGAACAGGAGGAGGATGCACAATGAAGCGGCTTAAACGACTGTACGCGCTGCTGGGCGTTCTCGTCGCCGTCAGCATCATCGCGGTCGCCGTCAGCAAGTACGAGGAGCACAAGGAGGAGATCCGCAGCGCGGGAGAGGTCGTTCTCGAGATCGACCCCGACAGCGTCACGAGCCTCGCGTGGGAGAACGAGACGACATCCCTCGCGTTCCACAAGGACGAGACATGGCTCTATGACGACGACGAGGCGTTCCCCGTCTCCGAGGACACGATCGCGGAATATCTCTCGACGTTCGAGGCGATGAGCGCGTCGTTCATCATTGAAAACGCCGAGGACGTCGGCCAGTACGGCCTCGACGACCCCGCCTGCACGATCACCGTCGGCACCGCCGACACGACGTATACGATCACGCTCGGCGACTTCAGCACGCTCGACGAGGAGCGCTACGTCTCCACCGGCGACGGCAACGTCTACCTCGTCGCCACCGACCCCTACGACGTGTTTGACGCCGAGCTGTCGGAGGTCATTGAAAACGATGCGGCCCCGTCGTTCGACGAGGTCTCGGCGATCGCGGTCGCGGGCGTTGACGACTACACGGTCACGTACACCGAGGACGGCGGCTCGTACCGCGACGAGGACGTCTACTTCGCGGACTCGCTCGCGATGGACACGAGCAAGGTGGACTCGTACCTCTCCTCTGTCAGCGCGCTCGATCTGACGACGTACGTCACGTACAACGTCACGGACGACGAGCTCGCGGACTTCGGCCTCGACAGCCCGGAGCTGACGCTCTCGGTCGACTACACGTCCGTAAATGAGGACGGCGACGACGAAACCGGCACGTTCGTGCTGAGCGTCAGCCGCGACCCCGACGAGCTCGCCGCCGCCGCGGAGGCGGACGAGACGGACGAGGAAGAGGAGATCACGGCGTTCGCGCGCGTCGGCGAGTCGCAGATCGTCTACCAGATCACGGGCGACGAGTATGAGGCGCTGATGGCCGCGTCGCGCGACGATCTGCGCCACGCGGAGATCTTCCCGGCCGGCTTCGCCGACGTCTCACAGCTGGAGATCACGCTCGAGGACGAGACGTACACGATCACGGCCGACGCGTCCGGCGGCGAGACGGTCTACACGCTCGGCGAGGACGAGATCGACGCCGCCGACCTGCAGAGCGCCGTCGAGGCGCTCGAGGCGGACAGCTTCACAAGCGAGTCCGCGACCGGCAAGCTCGAGATCGCGTTCACCGCGACCCTCGCGCTCGACGGCGACCCGGCCGTGACGGTCGAGCTGTACCGCTATGACGGCGAATCCTGCCTCGCCGTCGTCGACGGCGAGCCGCTGGCCCTTGTGCCGCGCGCCGAGGCCGTCGACCTCGTCGAAGCGGTCAACGCCATCGTGTTGAACTGACAACACACGCAAAAAGGCCGGGCCCCGTTCGGGGCCCGGCCGAGACTGTCGAAAAAGTTCGCAGAACGAAAAAATCGGGTGGCCTCCCCATTGAGGGCTGCCGCCGCAGCGGCATGTCGGAGCGCAACCGCCGCGCAAGCGGCGGCTCTTAGCGCGGAGACTGAGGTGGGTGAGCAAAGCGAACCCGGAGGGGTGAATCCCACGGGCGTAGACCTTGGCACTTTCTTTTTCAGTTTCTTATGGAAAAAGGCTTCGAAGGCTGGCGTGAAAGGTCAACCCCTGCCGCCACCCCTCCGCCTTGCATCCGCTCGGCACCTCCCCTCAAAGGGGAGGCATTCCCGCAAAAAACTCAGCCGCCGCGCAGCCCCCAGCGCGCCGAAGCCCGCCTCGAGGTCGCGCACGGCACAAGCGAGGTCGTCCTGTTTCAGGCTGCCCATCGACTCGGGGCGGAAATCGTTCTCCCGCGACAGACGCTGCGCCTGCATCCGGATGCAGGCCTCGAGCAGTCGGCGCGCCTCGTCGATCAGCAGGAACGGGTGGTTTTGAAACAGCTCGTGGATCATCGGCGCGGTCTGCCCGACGTATTTCGCCTTGAGCTGCGCGCCCGATACCTGACAGAACGTGTCGCACCAGTTCTCGCCGCCCAGAAGATCGTTTTCCTGCAGCCAGTAGTGCAGCAGACGCGCGGCCGTCGTCTTGCCGGTGCCCGGCGCGCCGGCAAACAGAAGCACCTGCCCGTGTTTTTGCATCGGGAAATGGTGCTGGCAGCGCTGCTTGTTGAGACGCATCATGTCCACCACGCTCTGCAGCTGACGCTTGACGTTTTCGCATCCGCACAGCGTGGGTTCATCGGCGCGCACTTTTGCCTGCCTGCGCTTGCGGTCGGCGATGGCCTGCGCCATCGGCCGCAGCGCCTCGCTGCGCGTCAGCGCGCGGGACTCGCACAGTCCGGTCGGAAAGTTCTTGTGCAGCAGCCGCGCGTATTTCTCCACGTTCGCATTGGTGACGCCGCCGCTCTGAGCGCGTTAGATGTCCAGCTCCTTGAGCACGGTCTGCGGGCGGCAGCGCCGGTCCAGTTTCAGATGAAAGTGGTCCAGCAGCTGTGTGAGGAGCTGCCGGTTGTACGCCGCCGAAAACGCAGGCTTCTTCACCTGCACGGCGTCCGCGGCGCACGAGAAGATCAGCTCCTCCGCAAGCGATGCCGAGCCGGGATTTGCGGTGCCGAACACTCTGAAGCTGCGTTTGTCTTTCCAGTAGTTGATGGGAACGACGACCATCGTCAGGCTGCGCATCTTCACCTGCCGCTCGATCTCCGGCAGAAGATCCGGGCCGGAGCTGTCGGTGCAGATCACCAGCGGGTGGCGGCTTTGCACGCGCTGACCCTGCTTATTCACGCGGAACGAATCGGACAGTATCTGATCGATCGTGACGAACGTGCCGTCGGAGTTCGGCGGCGTGAAGACGGGAAGCATGTTTTCGAGGCTGACCTGTTCGTCCGGCTCGTCGAAGACCATGTCCAGCAGGTCGTCCGAGTCATCCGGATCCGGCGTGTCGAGAAGCTCCGACCGGCTCAGATAATCATATTCGTACACACCGCCGTGTAATGCGGCGATGTAGGTGGCTGCCATCAGCCCAAGCTCCTGCGTTTCGCTCATGATGACGCAGCACAGGTGGTCGCCCTGGAGGGTGACATTGTTGATGTCGCTGAAATGCTGCGCGATCGCAAGATCGCTGCGGATTTGATCTTCGGGCAGAAACGGCACGGCGATGCAATCCACGCTCGCCTGAATTTCCGTGAAATTCTGCTCTGTCCAGGTCAGACAGGGCAGATAAATGGGATTTTGCTGCGTTTCCATACAATCCGGTCTCATACGGATCTCCTCCTTGCGGTTCACTCAATGCTCTTTGCGCTGCGCGCCGCGCGCGGGTTCGGCAAGAACCTCGTCGATCAGCCCGTACTCTTTCGCCTCCCCGGGCGCCATAAAGCGGTCGCGCGCGGTGTCCTCCTGAATGCGCGCGGGCGTCTGCCCGGTGTACGCGGCCATGCTCGACGCCTGCCCCATGCAGTACGTGTGGACCGGGTGCGCGCACTGGCGCAGCACGTCGTGGATGACAAAGCCGTCCATCACGCTGCCGCCGGGGCTGTTGATGTACACGCAGACGGGCCGCGCGCCCGGCTGCGCGTCAAGGTACAGCAGCGCGCTCGTGACAAGCTCCGCCTGCCGCGTGTCGATCTCGCCGCTCAAAAGCACGATGTTCTGCTCGAGCAGCGCCGAGCCGATGTCGCGCATGCGCCCCAATTTGTCTGTGACCACGGGAATCGTGTTCATTGTCTGCCTCCTTCTCCTGTTTCGGTGCGCTTTCAGCATAGCACCGGCCGGAAATGTGCGGGAAAATTTTCCCGTGTTTTGACAGGCGGCGGGGATAATGCTATCATGGGCACAAACCACAAGGGGAGGGGACGTCTTGCCGGATCATGTGAAGCGAAGCACGAACCACAGCATCGACCGCTTTCTGCTCGTCGCGGCGCTGCGGCGGTTCTATCAGGGGTTTCTCGTCTTTCCCGACGAGCGGGACGAGCTGCGCCGCCTCGCCGCAAGCTGGACGCCGGACGAGCGCGAGCGATGGGACACGGAGCGCGTGCTCACCGCGCCGTTTCTCACGCGCGTGATGAACGTCTGCCTCGGCGGCGAGAGCGCCGAAACGCTCTGGCTCGAGAGCGGCGCGCGGCTCGGGGAATTGCGCGCGCTGATGCAGCTGCAATATGAGAGCGGCGCCGAGCTGATGAACAGCGCCGTCGACGACTTCGGGCTGGACAATCTCGAGTGGGCGGGCGAGCTCCCCGGCGGCCGGGTGCGCATGCGCGTCAAGAGCGCCGTGTGGGCGGGCGCGAAACAGTGGCTGTTGCAGCACGCGGGCGCGTGCTGCCTCGCCGACGTGCCGGGACAGGAACAGAAGCGCGCGGAACTGGCCCGCGCCCTCGCCGAAGCGGCGCGGGAATATGAATGACATGCGCCGCGCATAAGCGCCGCCGCGTCCGGGCACACTGGCTTCAAACCGGAAAAAGGAGCGAAGCCATATGAACTGGACGCAGAAGGAAAAGAACTTTTTGAAGGACCTGCAGAGCGAGGAGAAGCTGTGTATCGAGAAGTACCACAAGGCCGCGGAGGCCGCGTGCGACCCGGCGCTCAAGCGCATCCTGACGAGGATCGAGCAGGCCGAGCAGGGCCACTGCGACACCGTGACGCAGATGCTCGACGGCACGGTGCCGAAGCCGCAGCAGAGCGGTGCGCAGGGCGGACAGCAACAGAAACAGCAGCAGGATCTCAAGGCGAAGACGACGCGCGCGGAGAAAAAGAGCGACGCGTATCTGCTCTCCGACCTGCTCGCGACGGAGAAGTACGTCGCGGGCGTGTACAACACGGCGGTGTTCGAATTCAGCGACCCCGCCGCGCGCCAGGTGCTCGGCGGCATCCAGCAGGCCGAGCAGAACCACGGCAAAGAACTGTCCGACTATATGCAGGCGAACAACATGTACTGCTGAAGCTAAACAGGCCCGCCGCGGGAAAACCCCGCGGCGGGCCTGTTTGATTGTTTTATGCCTGCGCCGTCTCCGGTGCGCGCCGGGCGAGCACGCGGCGGATGCACACGCCATACACGAGGAACGATACCGCCGGACCGACGACGTCCGAGATCGGCTCGGCGAAGAACACGGCCCGCGCGCCGAACGCGGCGGGCAGCGCGAACACCGCCGTGAAGTACACAAGCTTGCGCCACAGCGACAGCGGCAGCGAGAGCCGCACCAGCCCCATCGCCGTGAAGCCGTCCGTGATCTCATACTGCGCGCCGAGCGGCAGCACCGCCAGCGTGCAGATGCGGATGGCGCGCAGCGCCTCCGCGCCGAGCGCGTCGTCCTGTGTGAACAGCCGCACGAACAGCCCGCCGAAGACGTTCGCCAGCACGAACATCGAGCCGGTGAACGCGAGGCAGTACGCGAAGATGAACTTCTGTGCGCGGCGCACGCGGTCGGGCCTGCGCGCGCCGTAATTGTAGCTCAAAATCGTCTGCGTGCCGCCCGTGATGCCGCCCAGCGGCATCGTGACGATCAGCATGAAACTCTGCGCGATCGTCGCGCACGTGATCAGCGCGTCGCCGTTGCCCTCCATGCTGCCGTAGTGCTGCAAGACGGCGTTCATCGCGATGATCATGACATTGTCCAGCGCGATGATGATGAACGGCGTCAGCCCGATCGTCAGCACGCGGCGCATCACGCCGAAGTTGTATCCGCCCAGCTCGATGCGCACGGAGACGGGCCCGCAAAACAGGAACCACAGCACATACGCGCAGCTCGCCAGCTGCGACAGCACCGTCGCCACGGCCGCGCCGCGCACGCCCATGCCGAACACAAAGATGAACACCGGGTCCAGCACGATGTTCAGCGCCGCGCCCACGAGCACCGTCAGCATCCCCGTCTTCGCGTAGCCCTGGCAGATGATGAACTGGTTCATGCCCGTGGCCATCAGCGCGAAGAACGTGCCGCACAGGTAGATCGTGAAATACGCGTCTGCGTACGGCCAGCTCGCGTCCGACGCGCCGAACAGCCGCAGCATCGGCTCGCGGATCGGCAAAATCAGCGCTACGAGCGCCACCGAGAGCACCGTCAGCATCAGAAAGCAATTCGCGAGGATGCGCGATGCGGCGCGCCTGTCGCCCTCGCCCAGCTTCATGCTCATCAGCGGCGCGCCGCCCGTCCCCACGAGGAACGCCACCGAGCCGACAAGCGTCACCACCGGCCCGCACACGCCGACGCCCGCCAGCGCGAGGTCGCCCTCCACGGGGATGTTGCCGATGTACATGCGGTCGACGATGCTGTACAAAACGCACACCAGCTGCGCCAGCATGCTGGGAATGGCGATCCGCCGGACAAGCCGCCCGATCGGATCGCGCCCGAGATCGTTTTCCATTGCCCCCTCCGCGTCAGTCCAGCTTGCCGCGGTTGGCCTTGCCGCACACGGAGTCCAGCGGCATACGCAGCATCACGACGGCGGGCATCGCGCGCATCGTGCGCGCGTACGCGTCCGAGTCCACGTCGTCCGGGCAGTATTTCTCGCACAGCGCGCGCATCGCGCCCGCGCGCTCGGCCTCGTCCGTCACCTCTTCCACGCGCCCCTCGACGGCGCAGCTCGAGTACTCCATCGCGAACTCCGGCCCCAGCACGCGCACGTTCCGCACGCACGTGTAGAAGGCGCGCGCGTCGCGCCGCAGGTTGTCCAGCTTCTGGCCCGCGCGGGCGCAGTGAAAATACAGCGCGCCGTTCCAGACGGCGTGCGACATCGGCACGCAGTACGGGCTGCCGTCTTCGTTGACAGTCGCCAGCGTGCCGTACAGGCTCTCCGACAGGACGCGCAGCGCGTCCTCATCCGATGTTTTTCGGTCGATGCGCCGAAGTGTATTCATCACAGATCTCCTCCTCATCCACGCTCCGCGCTGCGGCGCGGAGACTGAAAATAATGATATCACAAACCGCCGGAATGTGGTATACTGTTTTTGAAAAAAGAAGCTAAAGGGGGAGGCTTTGTCATGAACGCTGCCACGTCCCGGCCTGTCACGGCCGTCGTGTTCAGCCCCACGGGCGGCACGCTGCGCGCCGCACGCATGGTCGGCGGGCTTCTGGGCGACGTGCGCGTCGCCGATGCGGCGGACACACGGACGCCGCTCGCGTTCGGCCCGGACGACCTCGTCGTCGCCGCCGCGCCCGTCTACGCCGGGCAGCTGCCCGCCGTCGAGGGCCTGTTTGAAAATCTGCGCGGGGACAACACGCCGTGCGTCGTTGTCGCCGCGTACGGCAACCGCCACTATGACGACGCGCTCGCGCAGCTCAAGGCGCGGCTGGAGCGGCGCGGCTTCTGGTGCGCCGGGGCCGCGGCGTGCGTCACGCCGCACGTGTTCGCGCCGCAGCTCGGCGCGGGCCGCCCGGACGACGCCGACCGCGCGGCGCTGGAACAATTCTGCGCGCGCGTGCTGCAAAAGCTCGCGTCCGGCGGCGCGCCCGCCAGCGTGCCCGGAAATCCGGACCCGGCGCCCAAACAGCCCGTCCCCGTGCCGAAAAAGCGCGACGGCTCGCTGTGCCGCGTCTGCAACCTGTGCGCGCAGGCGTGCCCCGTCAGGGCCATCGTGCCGGGGGCCATCCGCGTCAACCCCGAGCGCTGCATCAGCTGCACGCGGTGCGCGCAGGTGTGCCCGACGCACGCCATCCGGTTCGACACGCGCGAGATCGCGGCGCGCCTCACGGCCCGCTGCTCGCAGCCGCGCCCGGTCGAGACATTCGTCTGAGCAAAGAAAAAGGAGCAAGATCGCCATGGTAACGAAAACAGTCGTCATCCGCAACAAGCTGGGGCTCCACATGCGCCCCGCGCAGAAATTTGTCAAGACCGCCACCGCGTGCGGCTGCACCGTCGAGCTCGTCCACAAGGGCCACGTCATCGACGCGAAGAGCATCATGAACCTGCTGGCCGCGTGCATCAAGTGCGGCGACGAGGTCGAGCTCCGCTGCTCCGGCGACAACGAGGCCGGGGCGCTCGCCACGATGGCGGGCCTTGTGGAGAGCGGCTTCGGCGAGGCGTGACATGAGCGCCCCCTCCGCGCGCGGCGCGCGCTTTGATCTGACCATGGGCCCCGTCACGGGGTCCATGCTTTTGTTTGCTGCCCCGATGATCGCCGGCAACCTGCTCCAGCAGCTCTACAACGTGGCCGACACGTTCATTGTCGGCCGCTTCCTCGGCGCGGACGCGCTCGCGGCCGTCGGCGCGTCGTACGCCGCGATGGTCTTTCTCACGTCCGTGCTGCTCGGCCTGTGCATGGGCGGCGGCGTCTTGTTCTCGATGCTCTACGGCGCGGGCGAGACAGACCGCATGAAGCAGAGCTTCGTGCTCTCGTTCGCGTTCATCGCAGCGCTCACAGCCGTCATCGAGGCGCTGGCGCTGGCGGGCCTGCCCGTCATCCTGCGCCTGTTGCAGATCCCGGACGAGGTGTTCGCGATGACGGGCGAGTATCTTCGCATCATCTTCTACGGCCTGCCGTTCACCTTCCTGTACAATTACTTCGCGTCGCTTTTGCGCGCGGTGGGCCGCAGCGCGCCGCCGCTCGTGTTCCTCGCGGTGTCGTCCGTTTTGAACATCGCGCTCGACCTGTTGTTCGTGCTGCGCTTTGAGATGGGCGTCGCGGGCGCGGCGTGGGCCACCATCGCGGCGCAGGGCGTGTCCGCGCTGTGCGCCGCGTCCTATTGCGCCGCGTTTCTGCCGCAGCTTCGGCCGCAGCGCCGCCATATGCGGTTTGACGCTTCCGTGTTCCGCCAGCTCGCGCAGTACTCGCTGCTCACGTGCGCGCAGCAGTCCGTGATGAACTTCGGCATCCTGATGGTGCAGGGCCTCGTCAACAGCTTCGGCGTCACGGCGATGGCCGCGTTTGCCGCGGGCGTCAAGATCGATTCGCTGGCCTACATGCCCGTGCAGGACTTCGGCAACGCCTTCGCCACGTTCATCGCGCAGAACAAGGGCGCGGGCAGGCACGACCGCATCCGCGCCGGGCTGAAGAGCGCCGTCGCGTGCGCCGTCGTGTTCTGCCTCGTCATCTCGGCCATCGTGTTCTTCTGCGCGCAGCCGCTGATGCGCGTCTTCGTCGACGCGTCCGAGACCGCCGTCATCGGCGAGGGCGTGCGCTATCTGCGCATCGAGGGCGCGTGCTACTGCGGCATCGGCTGCCTGTTTTTGTTCTACGGCCTCTACCGCGGCCTCGGGCGCGCGGGCTTCTCGCTTGTGCTCACCGTCGTGTCGCTCGGCACGCGCGTCGCGCTGGCGTATCTGCTCGCGCCCCGCTTCGGCCTCCCCGCCGTCTGGTGGGCCATCCCCATCGGCTGGCTGCTCGCGGACGTCCTCGGCGCGTGGAAATACCGCTCGCTGCGCGGCGAATGGTCGGATGTATCAGATATTCGCGGCGCTTATGATAACTTCAATTAAATATAATGGCAAAATATATTGACGCGCCGCGCGCGCGGGTGATACGATAACTTTGATTGAGCCCCGCGTGAACGGCGGGGAGAAGGGGAGACTTGGAAATGCTGACTGCGATCACCGGCATCAACTGGGGCGACGAGGGCAAGGGCCGCATGGTGGACCTTCTCTCGCGCGAGTACGACATCGTTGTGCGCTATCAGGGCGGCAACAACGCGGGCCACACCGTCATCAACGAGCGCGGCAAATTTGTCCTGAATCTTCTGCCGTCCGGTATCCTGCGCGAGGGTGTCGTGTGCGTCATGGGCAACGGCATGGTCATCGATCCGGCGCATCTCGAGAAGGAGATCGCGGCGCTGCGCGAAAAGGGCATCGCCATCTCGCCGGAGAATCTGAAGATCAGCGGCCGCGCCACCGTGTGCATGCCGTATCACGTCGCGGAGGACGGCCTCGAGGAGGACCGCCTCTCGAAGAGCGGCAGCCAGTTCGGCTCCACGCGCCGCGGCATCGCGTATTCGTACGGCGACAAATACATGAAGAAAACGCTGCGCATGGCGGACCTTGCGCACCCTGACGAGGGCGTGCGCCACCGCCTCGAGACGATGATCGAGTGGAAGAATCTGACGCTCGTCAACATCTACGGCCAGAAACCCATCGACGTCGACGAGGTGTGGGCGTGGTGCCTGCACTTCGGCGAGGTGTTCCGCGATTACATCTGCGACGCGGGCGCGTACCTCGACAAGGCCGATCGCGAGGGCAAAAAGATCCTCTTTGAGGCCCAGCTCGGCGCGCTGCGCGACATCGACTTCGGCATCTACCCCTACACCAGCTCTTCGAATGTCATCGGCGCGTACGCGCCCATCGGCGCGGGCATCCCGGGCCGCCGCCTCGACAAGTCCATCGGCATCATGAAGGCGTATTCGTCGTGCGTCGGCGAGGGCCCGTTCGCGGCCGAGCTCGCGATGACCGAGGACGAGAAGCACCTGCTGCGCGAGGCCGGCCACGAGTACGGCGCGGCCACCGGCCGCCCCCGCCGCGTCGGCCCGTTCGACGTCGTCGCCAGCCGCTACGGCGTGCGCTGCCAGGGCGCGGACGAATTGGCGCTGACGCTGCTCGACGTGCTCGACTACATGGACGAGATCCCCGTCGTCGAGAAATACCTCGTCCACGGCGAGGAGACCGACGAGTTCCCGATGGGCAAGGCGCTCGACGACGCGCAGCCCGTCGTGAAGAAGCTGCCCGGCTGGCACTGCGACATCGGCGGCTGCCGCACGTGGGAGTCGCTTCCCGCCGAGGCGCGCGCGTATGTCGAGTACATCGAGCAGGCCGTCGGCGCGCACATCAAGTACGTCTCTGTCGGCGCGGACCGCGACGCGTACCTTGTGCGTGAGAAATAACGCGCGGATTTTTGTGCGCCCCTACGATTGACAAATGCATCCGCCGTCGGCTACGCTGAACGTAACGCACAGTGTGCCCGGCGGCGGGAAAACCTCCCTCCGGGCGGACCGGAAGGAGGTTTTTTGATGAAAAGGATCTTGACGTGCCTGCTCGCGCTGGCGCTCGTGCTGCCGCTCGCCGCGTGCGGCGCGCAGAGCGGCGGAACGCAGCCGCAGTCCGCCGCTGCATCCGCCGCGCAGGGCGCGGACGATGCACAGAGCGCGGCCGGGCCGGAGGACAACGGCCCGAACGAGGAATTTACCGTGCTGGAGACGGACGCGGCCGCGCGCGTGTCGGACCTGACGGTCACCGCGATGGCGACGGACAAGAAGTTCTACGCCCCCGGCGAGCGGTCACGCTGACGCTCGACTGGACGGGCACGCCGGATGAAACGTGCTGGATCGGCATCGTGCCCGCCGACATCCGGCACGGCGACGAGGAGATCAACGACGAGGCCGATTTGACGTATCTCTACCTCGGCGGCGCAGAGCCGGGCGACTTCACATTCACATACATGCTCGAGCCGGGCTCGTACACGTTCCGCGTCAACGAGACGGACTCCGGCGGCGCCGAACTCGCCTGGATCGCGTTCACAGTCAAAAAATAAGACAAACAGCAGCGCCCGCCGCGCACGAAGTGCGCGGCGGGCGCTTTTTTCATAGATTTTCCCGCGCCGTTTCGCGCGCAAAGAGGTGGCGGACCGTGAACAGCATCGTCACGAAGCACGCCGTTCCGCCGATGAAATTCGAGATCGGCTCGGCGAGGAACACGCCGTTCACGCCGAAGCCCGCGCGCGGCAGGAGCAGCGTCAGCGGTACGACGATGATGATCTTGCGGAACAGCGAGAAGAACACCGCCTGCTTCGACTGCCCGAGGCCGACGAACGTCGACTGCCCCGCGAACTGCAAGGCCATCATGAAGAAGCCGAAGAAGTAGATGTGCAGCGACGGCACGCCCTTCGCGATCAGCTCGGCGTCCGAGTTGAACACGCGCATCACCGGTTCGGGGAACACGAACAGCAAAAGCCATGCGATCAGCATGTACGCGACGCTCGTCACGCTCATGAACGCGACGCTCTTTTTCACGCGGTCAAATTTCCGCGCGCCGTAGTTGTAGCCCAGCACCGGCTGCGCGCCGTTCGTCAGGCCCTGGATGGGCAGCGCCACGACGTCGCGCACCGAGTTCAGCACCGTCATGATGCCCACGTACACGTCGCCGCCGCTGTCGCGCAGCGTCGCGTTGCACGCCACCTGCACCGCGCCGTTCGTCGCCGACATGATGAACCCCGCCATGCCGAGGCCCACGATGTCGCGCAGCAAACGCGGCTCCGGGCGCATTGCCGTGCGGCTCAGCCGCAGAAGCGTCTTCGGCCCGGTCAGAAAGCGCAGCACCCACGCGGCGCTCAGAAACTGCGAGATCACCGTCGCGATGGCCGCGCCGCGCACGCCCATGTCGAGGGCGAAGATGAACACCGGGTCCAGCGCGATGTTCACCGCCGCGCCCAGCAGGATCGTCACCATGCCGGTGCGCCCGAAGCCCTGCACGTTGATGAAGCCGTTCATCCCCGTGCCCAGCATCACGAACGGCGTGCCCAGCAGATAGATCATCAGGTATTCCTCGGCGTACGGGTAGCTCGCGTCGCTCGCGCCGAACAGATACAGAATGGGCCGCATGAACGCGTAGCACAGCGCCATCATCGCCACGCACGAGACGCTCAGCATCGTGAACGTGCACCCCATGATGCGCTGCGCCCGCGCCTCGTCGTGACGCCCGCGCGCGATGGAGCACAGCGGCGCGCCGCCCATGCCGAACAGATTCGTGAACGCCGTGATGAGCGTCACCACGGGGAACGTCAGCCCGAGGCCCGTCAGCGCCAGCGACGACGCGCCCGGCAGATGGCCGATGTAGATGCGGTCGACGATGTTGTACAGCACCTGCACCAGCTGCGCCACCGTCATCGGCACCGCCAGCGCCAGAATATGCCGGATCACGCTCCCGGTTGAAAAATCGCTCTTTTCCTGCGATCGCAAACCGCATTCCCCCTCATCATGTATACAAGTATTGTATTGCGCGGGGGGCGCTTTGTCAACGCGCCTGCTTCTTCAGCAGCTTCCGGTACGTGCCCTCGATCAGCCCCGCCCCGAGCGGCGCGGTGATGAGGATGGCCAGAACCGCGACCGTCAGCACCGTGTCGCCGCACGCAAGGCCCATCGACAGCGAGATCGAGCCGATGGCCGCCTGCACCGTCGCCTTCGGCAGATACGCCAGCATACAGAACAGGCGCTCTGCGCGCCGCAGCCGCGTGCCCAGCAGGCAGACGAACACGCCCGCCATGCGGAAGAAAAGCGCCGCGAAGATCAGCACGACGGCCGCCGCGCCGTGCGCCAGCGCGTAGCGGATGTCGACCGCCGCGCCCACAAGCACGAACAGCAGCAGCTCCGCCGCCACCCACAGCTTCGAGAACTTCGCCGACAGCCGCACCGCCACCTCCGTGCGCGCGCGCTGCAACGCGATGCCCGACGCCATCACGGCCAGCAGGCCGGAGAAGCCCACGACGCCCGTCAGCGAGTGCTCCAGCGTCACCAGCAGGAACGACACGCTCAGAAGGATCAGCACCTTCAGGCTGTCGCGCATGTGCACGCGGCGGAACAGCGCCGCCAGCGCCAGCCCGCACACCGCGCCGCCCGCTGCGCCCAGCGCGATGGACGTCGGGATCTTCACCAGCTGCGCCGGCGAGAACGACCCGCCCGCCGCGAGCCCCGTCAGCGACGTGAACAGCACGATGACGAACACGTCGTCCACCGACGCGCCCGCCATGATGAGCTGCGGGATGCCCTCGGCCGTGCCGTAACCCTCCTCCATCAGCTTGAGCATCTTCGGCACGACGACGGCGGGGGACACCGCCGCGATCACCGCGCCCAGCACGCCCGCCTCGAGCGCGCTCAGCCCGAGCAGGCGCGGCGCGAGCAGCACCGTGCCCGCGATCTCGAACGACGCCGGCACAAAGCACATCAATACCGCCGGCCGCCCCACGCGGCGCAGACCGTCGAGGTCAAGCCCGAGGCCCGCGCGCGTCAGGATGATGATGAGCGCGATCTGCCGCAGATCGGCCGAGATGCCGAGCAAACTTGCGTCCAGCAGGTTCAGCGCGTACGGCCCCAGCACGATGCCCGTCACCAGCATCCCGAGCAGCGGCGGAAGGCGCAGCCGCTGCACGCCCTCCCCGAGCAGCATCCCCACAAGAAAAATCAGCGCAAGACTCAACAGCATACGTTTTCTCCTCTCCCGTAAAAATAAAAAAGCCGATGCCTCCGCGATGAAAAACCATCACAGAAGTCATCAGCCGAAAATCAGCGGTTCGGGCGCGCGGCCCCGGGAGCACTTCATTCCCACGCCGCAATCATATCACATCCCGCGCCCGATTGCAAGCGGAAAAAACAAAAGACAAACGGCCTCGCAGAGTTCTCTGCAAGGCCGTTTGCTGGTGCGGATGAAGGGACTTGAACCCATATGGAGTTGCCCCCACTAGAACCTGAATCTAGCGCGTCTGCCAATTCCGCCACATCCGCAT
>CALXIU010000152.1 GCA_944388415.1 uncultured Ruthenibacterium sp.
ACACTTTTTTGCCAGCTTGTCACACATGGATCTATCGTCCGTCGTGCTGACGCCGAGCAGAATGCACAGCCCACGTCCGATGGACCGCGTCTCACGGCCGTCGATCGTGACAGACGCGCGCGAGACGCACTGGATGACAGCTTTCATAGTGTTCCCCCTTCGCGCGTCACACGCGCTGGATGTCGGTGATGCTCTTGATCTTGCGCAGACGGGCGATGACCGTGTTCAGGTGCTCGGTGTTGTTGACGCCGATGGTCAGGCTCATCGTGGCGCGGCCGTCGGACAGGCGGCGCGCGGAGATGGAATAGCACGGCAGACGCATCTCGGCGATCAGACCGGAGACGTCGGCCATCAGGCCGTCGCGGTCGAGCGCGGCGATCTCAAGCGACGATTTGAAGCTCTCCTTCACGCTCTCGGCCCAGTGCGCACGCACCCAGCGGCCGGCATCCGGTCCCTCAAGGCCCTGTCGCGCATTGATGCAGTCCACCTTGTGGATGGAGACGCCGAAACCGCGCGTGATGAAGCCGACGATGGCGTCGCCGGGCAGCGGGTTGCAGCACTTGGCAAATTTGACAAGGCAGTTGTCGATGCCCTCGACGATGACGCCGTCGCTGCTCTTCTGGTTGTGGATGGGCACGTCGACGGCCGCCGCGGGCGCAGCCGGCTTGAAGTTCTTGGCGTACTCCTCTTTGATGCGGATCATCAGGCGCGACAACTGAATGCCGCCGTAGCCGAGCGAGGCATACATCTCCTCGGCCGTGTTGAGTCGCATCCGGCGGGCCATATCGGACATGAACGCGTCGTACTTGTCGTCTGGGATGTTGATGAGGTTGCGGCGAAGCTCCTTCTCGAGCGCCGCCTTGCCCTCGGCGATATTTTCTTCCTTGCGCTCTTTTTTGAACCAGTTGCGGATCTTGTTCTTGGCCTCGCTCGTGACAACGAGATTCAGCCAGTCACGGCTGGGGCCCTTGTCCTTCGGGCCGACGACGATCTCGATGATCTCGCCGGTGACGACCTTGTGGTCGATGGGGACGATGCGGCTGTTGACCTTCGCGCCGATCATGCGGTTGCCGACGGCGGAGTGAATGGCGTAGGCAAAATCGATGACAGTCGCGCCCGCGGGCAGGTTGATGACGTCGCCGCGCGGCGTGAATGCGAAGACCTCCTCGGGGACGAGCTCAGACTTGATGTCGCGCAGCAGGTCGCCGACGTCCTCGCTGCCGCGCTGGCTCTCGAGCAGCTGGCGCACCCAGGCGATGCGGTCGTCGAGTTTGTCCTTTGTCGAGACGCCGGCCTTGTATTTCCAGTGTGCCGCGACGCCGTACTCGGCTGTCTGGTCCATCTCCCACGTGCGGATCTGGACCTCGAACGGGATGCCCTCGTGGCCGATGACCGTCGTGTGGAGCGACTGGTACATGTTGGGCTTCGGCGTGGAGATATAATCCTTGAACCGGTTCGGAAGCGGATGGTACATGTCGTGGATGACGCCCAGGGCATTGTAGCACTCGCCCACCGTGTTGAGGATGATGCGCACGGCGTAGATGTCGTAGATCTCGTCAAAGTTGCGGTTCTGGATATACATCTTGCGGTAGATGCCGTACACGCTCTTGATGCGCTTTTTGATCGTGCATTCCGCCATGCCGTTTTCCTCGAGGCGCTCGCGGATGCGCCGAGCGATGTCGGCGATGAACTTCTCCGCGCCGCCATTTTCCGCAAGGCGGTCGGTGATGGCCTTGTAGCCGACGGGATCGAGGTATTGCAGGCTGCGGTCCTCGAGCTCCTCCTTGATGTTCGACATGCCGAGGCGGTGCGCGATGGGCGCGTAGACCTCCATCGTCTCGAGCGCCTTGTCTCGCCGCTTCTGCTCGGGCCAGCCGTCGCCGGTGCGCATGTTGTGCAGCCGGTCGCACAGTTTGATGAGCATGACGCGCACGTCCTTGGACATGGCGAGAAGCATTTTACGCAGGTTCTCGGCCTGCTGCTCCTCAACGGACGAGAATTTGATGCGGCCGAGCTTCGTGACGCCGTCGACCAGCAGCGCGACCTCCGCGCCGAACTGCTGGCGGATCTCGTCGAGCGTGACGTCCGTATCCTCCACAACGTCGTGGAGCAGCGCGGCGCTGACGGAATCGGTGTCGAGGCCGAGGTCGAGCAGGATGCAGGCCACCGAGATGGGGTGGCTGACATAACTCTCGCCCGACAGGCGCTTTTGTCCCTTGTGCGCGGCCTCCGCCACATGATATGCGCGTTCGATGACCGCCATATCGTATGAGTGGCTGGATTCACCGGCAAGGTGTTTCAGATCGTCAAATGTATTCACAAACATGAGCTCAACCGCCTTTGCATTCAGCATGGATCACTGCCGCGGCGGGCAGCGCCGTCACGGCTGTGACAATTGTTGCAGCACGGGCGCGTCCGCGAGATTTTTCCGGGGCGCGTGCTCGACCGCAAGATAGACGCCGTCCGGCGTCTTTTCGATCAGGGAAAGCTGTTCGAGGGCCCGCAGGGAGATCAGGATCTTGCCCGCGCGCGCCTCGCCGAGCGCTCGGAACGCCGGGCGCAGATCGTCCGCGCTGACGCGCGCGGAGCGGATGTGCCGGTAGACGTCCGCGGTGTCGGCGCGGTCGGGGCGGCACTGGGCGCGCTGCGCGTCCGTCAGCTGCGCCCCGCACAAAAACGCCTCGCACACGGCGGCAGGCTCGAGAAACGCCTCGTCGATGCCCGCGGGCCGCAGTTCCCGGATGCGGGCGGAGACCATCGGCCCGCTCTTTCCCTCGTAAACAGAAAGCGACACAGCCGCGTCAACTGCGTCCCCCACATGATATGCAAGCTGTTCCGGCGCCTTGCCGAACAGCACCGCGTACAGTGTCGCGCCCTGCTGGCGCAGACGAAGACGGGTGTGTCGGCCGTCGCTGAGCGGATATACGGCGTCGATCACGGCGTTTTCCACCGCGAACAGCGGCGCGGGGTTGCCGGATCCAAACGGCGCGAGCGCGTCGAGCGAGGCGACGCTCTCCGGCCGGAGCAGTGCGAGACGCACGGGCGCGTCGATCTCCAGCGCCGGCGCGCGGATGACGGCGTGGTTTTCCGCCGCCCACTCGTTGATCGCGCGGCGGAACGCCGCGATATTCTCCTTGCGGACGGACAGACCCGCCGCGAGGTCGTGACCGCCGAATCGGATGAGAAGCGGCGCGCACGCCGCAATGGCGCTGTACAGCGAGACGCCGCGCACGCTGCGGCCCGAGCCCTTGCCCTCTCCCTCCGCGTCGACGGAGATGATGATGGCAGGTTTTCCGTAGCGTTCGACGATGCGCGACGCCACGATGCCGATGACGCCCTGATGATAACCCTCGCCGGAGACGACGAGAATGCGGTCGGCGCCGTATGTGGGGTCGGCCGCGATGGCGTCCTCGACGCTCTGCGCGATCTCCTGCTCCGCCTTTTGGCGCGCGGCGTTTTTCTCCTCGAGCGAGGCCGCGAGACGTTCCGCTTCTTCCTCGTCCTCGCAGAGGAGAAGCTCCAGCGCCTCGTTTGCCGAATCCATCCGCCCGGCGGCATTGAGGCGCGGCGCGAGGCCGAACGAGACATTTTCAGCCGTGAGGGTCTTGCCTTCGAGCCCGCAGCTGCGGATGAGCGCCGCGAGGCCGGGGCGCTCCGTGTGCTGCAGGGCGGCGAGGCCCGCCTTGACGATGCGTCGGTTTTCCCCCTCGAGCGCCATGATGTCGGCGATCGTACCGATGGCGGCGAGGTCGCCGTAATAGGGCAGAAGCTCGTCCGGCTCGCACCCCTCGAGCGCCGCGGCAAATTTGAACGCGACGCCCGCGCCGCACAGCGCTTTGCACGGGCTCGTGTCGCCCGTCAGTTGCGGGTCGACGACGGCCACAGCGTCCGGCAGCCCGGCGGGCGGCAGATGGTGGTCGGTGACGACGACGTCGACGCCGAGTTCGTTCGCGCGCGCGATGGCCCCGTTCGCGGACACGCCGTTGTCCACAGTGACGATGAGCGTGACATCTTTCGCGGCCATCGCCTCGACGGCGCGCTCGGACAGGCCGTAGCCCTCGTCGTCACGGCTGGGCAGCTTGTAATAGACGTCCGCCCCGATGGAATCGAGATACGTGTACAAAAGCGCCGTGGCTGTGACGCCGTCGACGTCATAGTCACCGAACACGGCGATGCGCTCGCCGGTGTCGACGGCCTCGAGGACGCGCGCGACGGCCTTGTCCATGTTTAGAAGCATCTGCGGGCTTGACAGCCGCGCGCCGTCGCCGAGCATTTCATCCAGCGCCTCGGGGCTGGTCTTGCCGCGCGCGCACAACACGCCGCACGCGAGCGGCGCGAGGCCCGTGCGGGCGGCGACGGACGTGATTTTTTCTTTTTCGGGGCGCGCGATGCGCCACGAACGGTACAACATAAAAACCTCCGTAAACCGAAAACGGGCAAATGACTTTGCCCGGCTTTCCTGCGTCCGATCAGCCGCGGGAGATCTCGTCGGGGAACAGCCCCTCCTGCGCCAGCACAGTGCTGAGCGCGGAGATCTCGGCGTCGACGTCGAGCGCTGTATCCTGCAAGAGCATATCCAGCAGATTTCCGAACGCCTCGTTGATGCTCACCAGCGACGCACGGATCTTGTTCTGAATATCCTCGGCCACAGCGCTGGACTCCGCGTGCAGATCCATCTCATTGTATGTGCGCAGCAGCTTGAGCGTCGTGGGCAGGTAGTAGCTTGTGACACGGCGCACCTGCGACGCGTCGGACGGATGGCGGCGCACCCACTCGAAGATCTCCGCGGCACTGTGTTCGAGCTTCTCGACCTCGCTGCGCACGGGGATGTCGTCGATGCGGCGGCGCTCGGCGGCGAGCTGGCGCAGAAGCGGCTCCTCCTCGAACCGCACCCTCGGCGCAGGCGCCGCCTGCGGCTGAGGCTGCGGCGCGGGCCGGCTGTCCTGCCGGGACTGCATATAAGCGCGGAAGGCGCTGCCGTCGAAATAGACGCGGTCCTCCTCCGGCGTGAGGTACGCCTCGCGGAACGCGCCGTGGCGGATGAGATCCGCCAGCTCTGCGCGGACGGCGCGCTCGCTCTTGTGCAGCGCGCCTGCAAGTTCCCGCACGGAAACGTACGAACGCGCGCCGATGTAGCGCATATAGACGCCGCTCAGGCGCGAGCGCTTCGCCGCGAGGAAGCACGCGCGGCCGCCCAGCGCGGCCGAGGCCGCGAGGATCGCGCCTATGGCCGTGCTGCCAAAATTGCTGATCATGAACATGTCGATCGTGAACGCCAGCATGACGACGGCAAAGAACACCAGCGCGCCGCCGCAGATGCACAAAAACGCGCGCAGCGCGCCGCCGAACAGCGCCTTTGTGCTGTTGATCGCGGAGCGCATATCAGGCGTCCCGGCCTGGCGTTCCCCGTCCGGCTTACTGCCGACAGCGCTGCGGAACCGCTGCGCGCCCTCGCTTGCGTTGCGGCTGAGAACGTCGGAAAACTCGCCCGCAACTTCGCGCAGCGCGTCGGCGATGTCGCTGAACGCGCTTTGAAGCTCGGATCCGAGATCGTCGTTTCGATGATTTCTGGTTGCCATATGACCTCCCGTTGCTCCCGCCGTCACACGGAAGCGTATGCTGAAAGGATCGACTGAGCGACGCGCACGCCGTCTACCGCAGCTGACATGATGCCGCCCGCATAGCCTGCGCCCTCCCCGCACGGGTAGACACCGGCGGCAAATTCGCTCTCGCAGTTTTCCGCGCGCGGGATGCGGACCGGCGACGAGGTGCGTGTCTCAAGGCCCGTCAGGACGGCCTCCGGCGCGGTGTAGCCGCGCAGCTTGCGCTCGAACGCGCGCAGCCCCTCGCGCAGCGCGCCGGCGAGTTCCGCCGGGAGCAGCGACCCAAGGTCGCACGCGCGAAGGCCGCGCGGGTACGTCGGCTGTAGCCCGGCGAGGCGCAGCGTGCCCTCGCCCGCGAGAAAGCTGCGCACCGTCTCGGCGGGGGCGGCGTACGTTCCTCCGCCCGCGGCAAAGGCGCGGCGCTCCAGTTCCCTCTGAAAGGCGACGGCGCGCAGCGCGTCGCCGCCAAAATCCTGTTCGCCGACGCTGACGACGACAGCGGCGTTCGCGTTTTTGCCGTCGCGCGCGTGATAGCTCATGCCGTTCGTGACGACGCCGCCCGCCTCGCTGGCTGCGGCGACGACTTGTCCGCCCGGACACATACAGAACGTGTAGACACAGCGGCCGCCGATGTGGTGCGACAGCTGATACTCGCCCTTTGGCAGCGCGGGATGGCCCGCCGCGCCATGGTAGAGCGCCTCGTCGATGCGGCTTTGCAGATGTTCGGCGCGAAAGCCCACGGAAAACGGCTTTGCGCGCAGCGAAAAGCCCGCCCGCGCGAGCATTTCAAACGTATCGCGCGCCGAGTGGCCGACGGCCAGCACGAGCGCCTCGCAGGGGATGTCCCCATCCGGCGTGCGCGCCGCCGCGAGACGGCCGCCGCGCAGCACAAGGCCCGTCAGCGGCGTGGAGAAGCGCACCTCGCCGCCGAGGCGCTCGATCTCGCCGCGGATGCTGCGGATGACGCCGCGCAGGCGGTCGGTGCCGACATGCGGCTTCGCCTGCCAGGCGATCTCCGGCGGCGCGCCGTGTTCAAGCAGCGTGCGGGTGACAAAGTCGCACAGCGGGCTGCCGATGCGCGTTGTGAGCTTGCCGTCCGAAAACGTGCCCGCGCCGCCCTCGCCGAACTGGATGTTTGCGTTTTCGTCGAGCGGCCCGCCGGCGCAGAACGCTTCGACAGCCGCCGCGCGTCCGTCGAGCGACGGACCGCGCTCCAGCACGACGGGACGCATCCCCTCGCGCGCGAGCAGCAGCGCGCAGAACAGCCCCGCCGGGCCCAGCCCGCACACGACGGGCCGGTGGTTGAGGCGGCGCGCGCCGCGCGTGAGTTCCAGCGGAGCCGGCACGGCCAGCGACACGCCGGGAAGGCGCGCGAGGCGCACCTCCTGCGCGGCGTCGGGCAGACGCACGGCCACGGTGTACACCAGCTTCGGTTCGCCGCGGCGCGCATCGACCGAGAGTTTTGCGATCTCGGCGGACGCCCCGGCCGCCCCAATGCCGAGGCGGCGCAGCGCCTCAAAGCGCGCGTCGTCCTTCGTGCGGGACAGCGGAAGGCGGATGTCACGAACAAGCAGCATCAGCCCGCCTCCGAAGACGAGGATGCGGCCGCCTCATCCAGCGTGATATTGCACAGGATCGCGTACGAACCCGTGGCGAAGATGCTGTCCGACGACGGGATGACAATGCGCACCGGCACGTTCTGCTGGCCGCGCACGACGCTGATGTTGTCGCTTGAGGCGTCGATCTGCGCGACGACGCTCGTCGGCGCGAGCTCCTCAAGTTCCTCCTCGGGGCCGATGAGCTGCACGTTCGCAAGACGCGCGTTCGGGATGGTGAGCTCCATATTGGACGGCTGGTTGATGATGACAAATTCCGTCACTGTCATCGTGCGCGTGGTGTAGCCGGTGGTGTCGAAGCTGACGGTCACATGATCGACGCCGTCCTCGACGAATTTGACGCCGTCCGGCAATTCGATCGTAAGATCGACCGTCTCGCCGAGTTCGAACGTCGTCAGGTCGATGATACCCGCGGAGATGGACTCGATCTGATCCACCTGCGATGCGGCGCCCGCGATGAGGACGGTCGACTCCGAAAGCGTCGGCTTGAGCTGCTCCGGGTCAAAGCCTGCCGGCACGCCGGTGAAATCGATCGTCAGCGGAACGGATTTCATCTTCAAGATCGGGATCGTGACATCGACCTGCGAGACATCGGCCGTGATGTTTGCATCGGTGATGACCTCGCCGTTTTCGTCGAGATACGTCAGCGGAACGGTGACGAGCGCGGATTCGCTGCGCTCCTCCGTGAGCGAGACGTTCGCGACGACGCGCGCGACACGCGCGATGTCAGCCTCGGGACCGCTGAGCGTGACCTCGGACGGGGCCGCCTTGGAGACGTCGAGATAGTACCCGTCCGCCGGGCGGATGCCGGTGGCGTTGACGGCAATGGAGAATGTCTGCGTGGAGACCTTGTCAAACGTGACGCTGACAGTGTCGACCGACAAGCCGATGATGTTGAAGTCATCGAGCGAATTGAGCTTGCGCGCGACGAGCGATAATTTGTACTCGCCCGCGCCCGTGACGGAGCTGTAGTCTGGATAGACGATGATGTCCTGCGAGGTGAGGCCGCCGACGACGCGGTTCTCACCCTGCACGGAGACGCTGACGTTGACCACGGGCTTTTCGATGATATCGAGGCCGAGGTCGGAGTACACGTCGTTGTAGTCGAAATTCACCTGCACGTTGATGCGCTCGGACGCCTCGGTCTCGACGACATTGATGACATACAGCCACAGCACGATCGCCAGCAGAAGAGAGAGCACAATGGTGAAGCGCCGTGAAGCGAACATGGCCTCAAAACTGAACTTACTGTTCTTTTTCTTCATGTTTTTTCCTCCAGGGCCGGAACACCGACTTTTTCTCCTCGGTCTCGGGCGGAATGATGTCCTCCTCCAGCATACCGAACAGATTCTGGCGGTTGAGCCGGCGGATCAGGACGCCGTTTTTCGCCATTGAGATGATGCCGGTCTCCTCGCTGACGACGACGACGGCCGCGTCGGAGTTCACGCTCATGCCGAGCGCGGCCCGGTGGCGCGTGCCCATGTCCTTGCCGATCTCAAGGTTGTTCGACAGCGGCAGAAAGCAGCCCGCCGCCTCGATGCGGCCGTCCCGGATGACGACCGCGCCGTCGTGCAGCGGCGTGCCAACGTAGAAGATCGTTCCCAGCACCTCAGGGTTGACGACGCTGTCGAGCCGGGTGCCTGTCTTGATGATCTCGGACAGATTGGTCTCGCGTTCAAAGACGATCAGCGCGCCGGTGCGCGTGTCGGCCATGCGCTCGGCGGCGTCGCACACGGCGACGACGGCCGATTTCCAGCGCGCGCGGAGATCGTCCGGCGTGCTGCGGCCGACGTGGAACAGCTGGCTGCCCCAGAACGTGGAGCGGCCCATCTGCTCGAGCGCGCGGCGCAGCTCGGGCTGGAACACGACGACAACGGCCACGAGACCGAAGCTCATCACGCCGTCCAGAATGTATTTGAGCGCGCCGAGGCCGAGCAGCATGGCCATCATGTACACCGCGAGCAGAAGCAAAATGCCCTTGGCCAGCTGCGCCGTATGCGTCTGGCGCACCAGACGAATGATCGCGTAGATCAGGAATGCCACAACCAGGATGTCGAGGATCCCGTTCGGCATGCTTGCCTTGATGCGATTGATAAAATCGTACCATGTCGTTTGTGCGACGGGCATGGCAATTCCCCCGTTTTCAAAATAGTTTTCAGAATATTATATCATATTTTCAGGTGCGATAAAAGGCGTTTGACAGGATTTACACGTTTTTTATCAGGCAGACGGCGTGCGCGGCAATGCCCTCGCCCGCCCCCGTGAAGCCGAGGCGTTCCTCGGTGGTGGCCTTGACGGAGACGTCCGCCTCCGCCATGCCGAGGCGCGCGGCGATGTTCGCGCGCATCGACGGGATATGAGGCGCAAGCTTCGGCCGCTGGCATAAAATGGTGGCGTCGATGTTGACGGGCGCGAAGCCAGCTTTGGCGAGCGCCTCGCCGACGCGCCCGAGCAGAACGAGGCTGTCCGCGCCGCGGTATGCCTCGTCGGTGTCCGGAAACAGTTTGCCGATGTCGCCCAGCGCCGCCGCGCCCAGCAGCGCGTCCATCACGGCGTGAACGAGCACGTCGGCGTCGGAGTGGCCGTCCAGCCCCTTTTCAAAGGGGATGTCGACGCCGCCGAGGATCAGTTTTCTCCCTTCGGTGAGGCGGTGAACGTCGTATCCGTGTCCGATGCGCATGGTTTTTTCCTCCTTCGGCAGATCGTCCAGTGTGGTGAGTTTCCGGTTCGCGTAATCGCCCTCGACAAGCGTGACGGTGCGGCCGGCGCGCTCATACACGCTGCAATCGTCGGTGACGCCGGTGCGGTCGGTCGACGCGAGCAGCGCGAGATATTCGCGCGTGCGGAAGCATTGAGGCGTCTGCACGGCGAACAGCGTCTCGCGCGGCGGCGTGGATTCGACAATGCCGTTTCGCGCCGTCTTGACCGTATCCTTGACAGGCACGGCCGGGGCGGCGGCTCCCGTCTCGAGCGCCGCCGTGAGGGCGCGGGAGATGACGTCCGGCGTCACGAACGGGCGCGCGGCGTCGTGGATCGCCACGAGGTCGGCGGTGACGGCCGCGAGGCCGCACGCGACGCTGTCATAGCGCTCCGCCCCGCCCGCGACGGCGCGCGCGGGCTTTTTCAGCGCCGCGAGCATCGCGCGCGTTTCGTCGTCCGGCTCGCGCACGACGAGGACGATCTCGTCGATCATCTCGTGGCGGTCAAACGCCTCGAGCGCGTGTTCCAGCACCGTCTTTTCGGCGTAGCGCACGCGCAGTTTGTCGAAGCCCATGCGGCGCGACGCGCCCGCCGCCACGATGAGCGCCGCCGCGGTTTTCGTTCCGATCATGTGCAACCCTCCCCTTATTTTTCAAGAAAAAAACACGCCGCGAGCACCGGCACGCAGAACAACTGCGGCACGAGCGCGCCGACGGGGTCGAGCTGCGGCACAAAGAACGCCACGAGCACGACGCCAAACTCCGCGGCGAGATGCAGGCAGTAATATGTGACGACGCGCGACAGGCTGGGCGCGGACTCCATCGCGCGGCACAGCCAGTACAGCGACAGCGCCGCCGCCGCCGCGCCGGCGGCAAGACCCGCCGCACGCGAAGCGCCAAGCGCGTCCGACGCGGCAAAGCATACCGCCGCAAGCGCTGTCAGCGCGAGGCCCGCGGCCTCTGATTTGAGATAAAGCTTTTTGTTTTTCACACTGTTCCGCTTCCTTCCTGTGCGATCGCGCGCAGCCGCCGGAGCAGCTCGGCGCGATCGTTCGGCACATCGCCGCGCAGCACGCCGTCCAGCAGACGCGCAAGCGCGCGCCCGACGGCGCGCCCCGGCGGCACGCCCGCCTCCAGCGCATCCGCGCCGTTCACTTGAAGCTGCGCGAGGCTGTAGCAGTCGCCCCTTGCAAGCGCCTGCTGCGTCTCGCGCCAGAACGCCGAGGCCGCGCGAGCACTTTTTTCATCCCCATGCGCGGCGCAGACAGCCGTCAGGGCCGCCGCCAGCGTCTGAGCGCCGCGCGGTCCCAGCCGGTGCAGCACCCGGCGCGCGGACTCCGCCGTCACTTCCGGCGGCACGGCCAGATACGCCGCCACAGCCGACGCGGCGAGCGCCGTTTCGCGCGGGAAGCGCAGCGAGTAGAGAAACCCGTCTCCGCAAGCATACGCCAGCACCGCCAGGCGCGTGGAGAGGTCCGCCGGGCAGGCGGCGACCGCGCCGCCCGTCCACGCGGGGATCGGCGGCAAAACGGCAGCGAACCACGCGCCGTACAGGCGCAGCGCCGCGCCCGCGTACGCGCCGCACAAGAGCTTTTCCAACTCGACGCGCACGCGCTCGGGACTGACGGCGGACAGATCCGCGCATGATCCGCCCGCCGCCGCGGCCGTCTGCGCCTCGACGGTGAAGCCCAGCTGCGCCGCGAGACGCGCGGCGCGCGCGATGCGCAGGGCGTCCTCAGCCAGACGCGCGCGCGGATCGCCGACGCAGCGGAGCACGCGGGCGCGGAGGTCCTGCGAGCCGCCGAAGTAATCCACAAACCCGCCGCGGGGAGAATAAGCCATTGCATTGACCGTGAAATCACGCCGCGCGAGGTCCTGCATGAGCGACGCGCCGAGCCGCACGCCGTCCGGATGGCGGGAATCGCCATACGGGCCGTCTGTGCGAAACGCCGTGATCTCATACGGAACGCCGCAGCGCACAAGCGTCATCGTGCCGTGCTGTTCCCCGGTCGGGACGAGGCGTTCCCCCGCGAAGACGCGCCGCATCTGGTCCGGCGTGGCCGCGGTGCAAATGTCCCAGTCGTCCGGTTCCCGCCCCAGCAGGCAGTCGCGCACACAGCCGCCCACGACGTAGGCGGGGTATCCCGCCTGCCAGAGCGTTTCCAGCACCTGCGCCACGTCCTGCGGAACAGGGATCTTCCGATATGCCATTTGCGCGCCTCCTTTGTCAGTCAAACACAGTATAGCACAAATCTCTCTGTTCGGCGAGGGGCCCGCGCGGATCGAAACCGCTCTGCACATAAAAAAACGGGCGCGCGGGATCTCTCCCGTGCGCCCGGACCCTGATTTTCAAGCGGTCGTTCTGGTCTTTTTGTCCAGCCGCATCTTGTCGGCGATCATCGCGATGAACTCCGAATTCGTCGGCTTGCCGCGCAAACTCTGGATCGTGTAGCCGAAGTAGCTGTTGAGCGTATCAACGTCGCCGCGGTCCCACGCGACCTCGATGGCATGGCGGATGGCGCGCTCGACACGGCTGGCCGTGGTGTTGTTGCGGGCCGCGATCTCCGGGTACAGCCGCTTTGTGATGAAGTGGATGTACTCGCTGTCCTTTGTCGAGAGCAGGATCGCATCCCGCAGGAACTGATAGCCCTTGATGTGCGCGGGAACGCCGAGCTGGTGCAAGATCTCTGTGACAGCCACCTCGTCGCGCACGTTCTCCGACTGCTTTTTCGGCGTACCCAGAATGCGCTCGAGCACCGTCTCCGGTTCAAACGGCTTGAGGAAGCACCGGCGGAATCCGTTTTCCAAAAGCTCCTTCTCCAGCTCGTCGTCGGCTGCGCCGCTCATCGCGTACCAGTGTGTGTCGGCAGACAGCTCCGCCCTCTGTTTGACGGCGATCGCATCGCACCCGGCGAGCGAGACGTCCAGCAGAACCACGTCAGGCCGGTGCGCGCGCAGCAGCTCCAGCACCACGCGCCCGTCGCGCGGCGCGCAGATGAGTTCCGTCTCCTTCGACTGCGCAAAGCGCGTGCACGCGGCGGAAAATTCTTCGTTCGAGCTTGTCATCAACATCGTGAGCGGTCGTTTCATCATTGTCTTCTCCTCCATACATCCCGCCGTTTTCCGGCGTCTAACGCGCGGCGCTGCGCCTGCGCGGTTTTTACATTCCAGATATTACCATATATTGGAAGCCATTTCAACCCTTTTCTGGAAAATTTTTCTATTTTTGAAACGGATGCTCCCTTTCCTGTCGAAACAGCGCTCATGCGGCCGCATCGCGGGCGGCGGCGTCGGCGGAATCGAGCATATTTTCGGCGAAGATGGCGTAACCGCGCGTGGGATCGTTGACAAGCACGTGGGTGACGGCGCCGGCGAGGCGGCCGTTCTGAACGATGGGGCTGCCGGACATGCCCTGCACGATGCCGCCCGTGGCCGCGAGCAGGCGTTCGTCCGTGACGCGGATGATCATATTGCGGTTCGGGTCCGCGCCCGCGAGGGCGATCTTCTCGATCTCGACCTCGTACGCCTCGGCCTCTTCGCCGAGGATCGTGGTGTAGACGAGCGCCGGGCCGGTCTCGATCTCCTGCGAGAGCGCCACCTCCGCCTCGAACCCGCCGAGCCATGTCGAGACGCGCCCGTAGACGCCGCTCTCGTCGTTCGCGAGAATGGTTCCGGCGGGCGCGCCGTTCTGGAAGTGGCCCTGCAATTCGCCGGGGCTTCCCTGCGCGCCCTTGACGACGCCGGTGATGTCGACGCGAACGATCTCGCCCGAGCGCAGCGAGACGGTCTGGCCCGTGTCGGTATCGTGGATGGAGTGGCCGAGGCCCGCGAACATCGACGTGGCGGGGTCGACGAACGTCAGCGTGCCGATGCCGGCGGAGGAGTCGCGCACCCACATGCCGGTGCGCCACGCGTGCGCGGCCTCGTCGTACACGGCGGTCAATAGCGTTGTATACAGCTGCGCGCCGCGCGCGTAGACGACCTCCGCGGGCGCGCCCTCGAGCGATTGCAGCGCGGCGGCGACGTCTTCGTTCGTCTTCGTCGGCTCGCCCGCGACGGATTTGATGACGTCGCCCATCGCGAGGCCCGCCGCCTTCGCGGGGTTGGCCGTCCCGGTGGCTGTGTGGATGTCGCTGAAGCCGACGATCATCGCGCCGTCGGCAAACATTTTGATGCCAAAGGGCATTCCGCACACATTGACGACGCGGCGGCTGACGACCTGCGCGCGCACTGTCTTGACGGGGATGACACCGCCGAGCGCGATGGAGAGATTGTACGATGATCCGGCTGACACGCTGGCGGCCGCCTCGGCGGACTGCGCGTCCGTCTGGCGCGAGAGAAACGGCAGGCTGGCGATGCGCACGTCGCTCTCGCCGTCGGCGACGCGCAGCGTGTCCGGAAGCAAGGCGCCGAGGTACGCCGCGGCAGCGAAGGCGAGCGCCATGCATCCGGATGCAATAAAACAGACGCAGCGAAGTAATTTCAACAAAAAGACCCCTCCCGTGTGCAACTGTCTCAATGGCAGTATGCGCGGGGAGGGCTCCGCTTAAACAAACATTTTTCGCACAGCGCGCCAGACGGCTGTCAGAAGCGGACCCGCCGCGACAGCGGCCGCGACGGGCGCGAGAAAGACGCCGGTCACCGACGCGGTTCCGAGCACCGTGTGGAGCGCGGGCAGATACACGCTGACGAGCGTGGAGGTCACGGAGAGCGACGTTGCCGCGAGCAGCACGGGGTTGCCCCCGAAGTAGAGGCCGCGGCCCCGGCACTCGAAGATGTGCAGCATCTGAGAAAAGACGATGGTCATGAAGCAGGCGCTGCGCGCCACGCTGAGCGGCGCGCCCATCCACAGTTCGACGGCGTACGCCGCGCAGGCCGCCGCGCCGAGCATCACGCCGCGCACGGCGATGACGGCCCCGAGGCCGCCGGCGAACAGGCCCTCGTCCTTCGGGCGGGGCGGGCGCTCCATGATGCCCTTCGCGGGCGGCTCGACGCCCAGCGCGATGGCGGGCAGACCGTCGGTGAAGAGGTTGACGAGCAGGATCTGAATGGGCATCAGCATCACGGGAAGACCCGCGAGCATCCCGAGCAGCATCCCCGTGACCTCGCCGAGATTCGACGTGAGGAGGAAGCGGATGAACCGGCGGATGTTCTGATAGATGACGCGGCCCTCCTCGACGGCGGCGACGATGGTGGCGAAGTTATCGTCAAGAATGACGACGCCGGACGCCTCCTTCGTGACGTCCGTCCCGGCGAGGCCCATCGCGACGCCGATGTCGGCCTCCTTGACGGCGGGGGCGTCGTTGATCCCGTCGCCCGTCATCGCGACGACCTGCCCGGCGCGCTTATATGCGCGGACGATGCGCAGCTTGTGTTCGGGCGAGACGCGCGCGTAGACGGATGTGCGCATACAGACGCGTGCGAGCTCGTCGTCCGTCATGGCGTCGAGCTGCGCGCCGTCGAGCGATCCGTCGCCCGCGGCGGCGATGCCCGTCTCGCGCGCGACGGCCAGAGCGGTGGCGCGCGCGTCGCCAGTGATCATCACAGGCCGGATGCCCGCGGCGCGGCACTTGCGCACCGCCTCGCGCACCTCGGGCCGCGGCGGATCGATCATGCCGGCGAGGCCCAGCCAGCACAGGCCCGCCTCGCCGCGCTCCGGCGCGTCGCCGTACGCAAAGCCCAGCACGCGCAGCGCGCGCTGCGCCATGCTGGACAGCTGCCGCGCAACGGCGGTTTTGTCCGCCGCCGTGATGGGCCGCGCGCGGCCGCCCTGCAAAATGTGCGTGCACCGCGCGAGCAGCAGATCGGGCGCACCCTTACAATAAAGGTGCGCTCCGCCCGGCTCGCGCACGACGACGCTCATGCGCTTGCGCTGCGCGTCGAACGGGTTCTCGTCCACGACGCGCGCCTCGCGCAGCAACAGCGCGCGAGAGACGCCCGCCTTCTCGGCCGCGACAAGGACAGCCGTCTCGGTGGGGTCGCCGCTCAACAGAAAGCAGTCGCCCTTGCGTGTGACAGACGCGGTGGTGCACAGCGCGCACGCGCGCAACAGCAGCGCGAGCGCTGCGTCGTCTTTGAGCTGCGCGGCTCTCCCGTCGCGCCGCAGGCCGCCGCGCGCGGAATCGCCCGCGCCCGTGACTTCGTATGAGCCGTCCGGCGTGACGATCCCGGTGACGGTCATGCGGTTCTGCGTGACAGTGCCGGTCTTGTCGGTACAGATCACGCCGGCGCAGCCGAGCGTCTCGACAGCGTGCAGCTTGCGGATGACGGCGCCGCGCCGCAAAATGCGGTTGACGCTGAGCGCGAGCGTGATCGTCACGACGGCGGGCAGCCCCTCGGGGATGGCGGCGACGGCCAGCGATACGCCGGTGAGGAGCATCTGAAGCAAATCGCCGCCCTGTAAATAGCCGAGAAGGCCCACGGCGAGGCAGACGGTCACGCACAGCGCGGCAATGAAGCGGCCGAGCTGGCGCAGACGCAGCTGCAGCGGCGTGGGCGATTCGGCAGCGGTGTCGACGAGCTCGGCGATCTTTCCCATCTCAGTGGCCATACCGGTGGCGGTGACGAGCATCTCGCCGTGGCCTGACAATACCGTGCAGCCGGAGCAGAGCTTGTCGCCGGGGCGCTTCGCGACGGCGGCGGACTCGCCCGTGAGCATGGATTCGTTGCAGGACAGCCGCACCGTCTCAAGCGCTGTGCCGTCGGCCGCGAGACGGTCGCCCTCGGAGAAGATCAGCACGTCGCCGGGAACAACGGTATATGCCGCAATCTCTTTTTCCTCTCCGCCGCGGCGCACGCGGGCCGTCGGCGCGGACAGCTCGCGAAGCGCCTCGAGCGTCTTCTCCGTGCGCCGCTCCTGCAAAAAGCCCATCGTCGCGTTCAGCAGCACGATCACGATGATCGTCACGGCCTCGGCGCCCTGGCCCATCACAACGGAGATCAGCGTCGCGGCGGCGAGGACGAGGATCATCACGTCCTTGAACTGGGAGAAAAACATCGCCGCAACGCTCTGCGGCGGCTTGCCTTTCAGACGGTTCTCGCCCACCTGCGTCAGGCGCTGCGCGGCCTCTGCGGCGGTGAGGCCCTGTTTCGCATCTTGCATCTTCTTCGCTCCCCGCGTTTTTTTACCAAAGCGTATGAGAAAATTTTAAAAAATATCACAGATCCTTGTAATCAATCGGCCCCGTGTTTCGTTGTATAATCAGAACAGGAAAACAAAAGGAGCTGAGATCACATGCTGCTGGGTATTCTTCGCAATCTCACTTTGGCAGCCTGCTGCCTGCTTTTCTTATATGGATGCTATTTCGTCGTGCTGGCGGCGGTGGGCATCTTCCGCCGCGCGCCGCGCGCGCCCCGCTCCGGAAAGCTGGCGCGCATCGCCGTCGTCGTGGCAGCGCGCAACGAGGAAGCCGTGATCGGCCATCTGACGGACAGCCTGCTGGCACAGGATTACCCGCGGGAATTGTTTGATGTCATCGTCGCGCCGAACAACTGCACGGACAATACCGCTGCCGTCGCGCGGGAGCACGGTGCGGAGTTGTTTTTCCCGGAGGGCGTCATTCGTTCGAAGGGCGACGTGCTCGAGCAGGTGGTCGACCGGCTGATTTTGCCCCGCGCGTACGACGCGATGTGCGTGTTTGACGCCGACAATCTGGTGGATGAGCAATATCTCCGGTACATCAACGACGCGCTGCAATCCGGCGCGAACGCCGTGCAGGGCTACCGGGATTCGAAAAACCCGCGCCAGAGCGCGACGTCCGGCTGCTATTCCATCTGCTACTGGATGATGAACCGCTTCTACAACCGCGGCCGCGCCGCGCTGGGGCTGTCGTCGCTGATCAGCGGCAGCGGGTTCTGCCTGTCGCGCGCCATGCTGGAAAAGCTGGGCGGCCTGCACACGACGACGATGACCGAGGACTATGAGCTGACCGCCCAGTGCGTGCTGTCCGGCGAGCGGGTGTGCTTTGCCGAAAGCGCCCGCTTCTGGGACGAGCAGCCGCTGACGTTCGCGCAGAGCTGGCGCCAGCGCCGCCGCTGGACGACGGGCAGTTTGCAGGGGCTGGAGAAGTACGGCCACTCGCTGTTTGAGCTGGTCGTTTTACAGCGCAGCGCGGTCGGCCTGGATCTGCTGATGACCTTCCTCGTGCCTCTCGTGCAGGTGGCCGGCCTCGCCGCGACGCTGGCGGGATTTCTGGCGAGCGCGGGCACGGGACTTGTGATCGGCGGCATCGTGATCCGCGGGCTGACGTTCGCAGTCCTCACGCTGGCGGCCAGCGCGCTGGGCACGGTGGTCGCGAGCGTCGCCGCCGCCGCTCTGACCGTCCTGTTGCAGCGCACGCCGCTGCGCGGGATGCTGCGCGCCATCGCCATCTACTGGCTGTTTATGATGAGCTGGATGGTGCTGACGCTGCTGAGCTTCGTCAGGCGCGAGACGACGTGGAAGCCCATCGCGCACACGAGCGCGACGTCGCTGTCTCAGATGCGCAACGCCTGACAGATATGGAAAAGGCCCGGAGCCGAACGGCTCCGGGCCTTTTTTGTCATGCGTTCAGCGCCTCGGCCGCTCGGGCGAGGACGTCCGCGGCGGACATGCCGCCGCCGATGTACTGCACCGTCAAGATCCTGTTTCCGCTGACGGCGCACAGCTCGACCGTCTGCTCCATCTCCGCGTTCACCAGCGCGAAGTCGACGCCGTCGGGAAGCTTGTCTTCCTCGACCGGCTCGGCGTCATATAGAAAACTGCTCTTCGCCAGCGCTTGCGCGGCCGCTTTCGCACCGACGGGGACGCGCACTTCGACGTAGTGCTGGAACAGCGACGGGACAGTGCCGTCCGGACCGCTCAGCTGCGTGCAGTCGAGCTGAAACGACGCGAGCGGCGACGCGCAGAAGTCCACCGCGCCGCTCTCGACGCCGCCGAGGCCCGTGCCGGAAAAGGGCTGGACGTCGGGATCGAGCTGCTCGAGCCGCAGCAGGTGTTCGTCGCCCGGCGCGCCGCCGAGCGGCGCGGAGCGCGGCAGCAGCGACAGGAATGAGACGATCAGCGCGGCCGTCAGCAGCGCCGTCGCCGCGCCCTCCGCGCGCCGCAGCAGGATGCCCCGGCGCAGCCGTCTGCCCTCCGGCCGCTTCCCGGCGCGCAGGCTGCGCACATAGTGTGAAAAGTGTGCGAACGCCGCGGCCACCGAGGCGACCAGCGCCAGCACAAGCAGCAGCAGCATCGGCAAAATCCAGCCGAGCTGCACGAACGCGAGGCAGACCGTGTCGCCGATCGTCATGCCGCGGCCGAACATCAGCCCGTTTGCAAACAGCAGCGCCACCCAGAACACGGCGTAGAGCGCCTTCGCGATCACGTCGTTGCGCAGGCTGCGGCGCACGGGCGCGAGCGTCTCACTCTGCCACTCGGGGTCGGTGTGAAGTTCCGTCGTGCCGGGCGCGGCGGCGTACAGGTTGAACCAGTCGCTCTTGCACACAAACTGCCAGCCGCCGTCCTCGTACAGGCGGCGCTGCTCGTCCGGCGGCTCTGTGCCGCGCTCCGCCGCGGCGTCGAGGCGGTATATTTTCCGCAACGGATCGCCGCGCTCGAAGCGCGTCAGAAACGCCCCGCAGCGGCGGACGAACAGTCCGCGCGCGGCCATCTGCGCGTAGTACTCCTCCCGCTCCGCGACCGCCCACGCGGGCAGGGAAATTCTGTAAACCCGTTTCACAGCCTGTCCACCTCCATCTTTTCGCCGTCGGACACAAGCGCCCGCAGCCGCCGGTACTCCGCGCCGAGCGCCTCGCGCCCGGCGTTTGTCAGGGCGTACGTCTTGCGGCGCTCGTCCTGTTTTTCCAGTTCGATCAGGCCCTCTTTTTCCAGCTTGGAGAGAAGGCCGTACATCGTCCCCGCGCCCATTGCGACGCGGCCTCCGCTCGCCTCAGACACCTGCTGCATCAGACGGTAGCCGTGCGCGGGGCGCAGAAGCGCCAAAAGCAGGTAGTACATCGCCTCGGTCATCGGTGTATTCTGCGCCATGGGTCCCTCCTCTCTATTGCATCACGATATATCGTATCGCGATATAGTTCCCTCTTTAGAATAGCATATGGAGACGAGCGCGTCAAGACAGAAAAAGGGCCCGCGCTTTCGCGTGGGCCCTTTGGGATGCTGTGGAATTACTCCTCGTCCGCGGCGGCGTTCTGCACGGCCTTCATGGACAGGCTGATGCGCTTGCGGTCGTAGTCGACGTCCGTCAGCTTGACCTCGACCTCCTGGCCGACGCTCAGCACGTCGGAGACCTTCTCAACGCGCTCGTTGGAGATCTCGGAGATGTGGACAAGGCCGTCGATGCCCGGCAGGATGCGGACAAACGCGCCGAACTTCGTGATGGACACGACAGGAGCCGTGAACACGGTGCCGATGGGATACTCGGCCTTGAACTTCTCCCAGGGATTGTCCTCAGCCTTCTTGTAGCCGAGGGAGACCTTCTTGTTCTCGGTATCGAGATCCTTGACGTACACCTCGACCTCGTCACCGACGTTGACGACCTCGGACGGGTGCTTGATGCGGTTCCACGACAGCTCGGAGATGTGGACGAGGCCGTCCACGCCGCCGATGTCGACGAACGCGCCGTAGCTCGTCAGGCTCTTGACTGTGCCCGTGTACTTTTTGCCGATCTCGACGTTCTTCCAGAACTCCTCACGCAGCGCATCGGCCTTCTCGGTCAGCACGTCGCGGATAGAACCGACGATCTTGCTGCCCTCAAAGCGCTTGATCTTCAGCTGGACGTTCTGCTTGACGAGGGCGGTGTAATCCTCGCTGTGACGCAGCGTGGCCAGCGAGCGCGGAATGAACACGCGCACATTGTTGACGAGGGCGATCAGGCCGCCGGAGTTGGAACCGGTGACAAAGCCCTCCAGAGTCTCGCCGCTCTCAGCGGCGGCGGCGACGGCCTCGCGGCCCTTGTTCTCATCCAGACGCTTCTTCGACAGGTAGACGATGCCTTCCTGATCGTTTACCTTCGTCACCATGAGGTCGAGCTCGTCACCTTTCTTGACAATATCCTCCACCTTCGCGGTATTGTCATTAGTGAGTTCGTCGAGCTTGACGAAGCCGGTCTGTTTCGTACCGATATCCACCTGTACCTCGTTCGGTGTGACGGCCGTAACGATTCCCGTTACCACTTTGCCGGGATAGACAGGCTTCAAGGATGCGTCGACCATCTCCTCAAAGCTCAATTCCTCTTCACGAATTTCATCGCTCATACTGCTCAGTACCTCCTCAATGATAGACGACGGAGTCGAAGCACCCGCCGTTACGCCGGCCAGTTTGACGCCGTCAAACATGCCCGGTTCCAGCTCCGCCGCGGTCTCGACCGCGATGGCTCTGGTGTGGCGCGAAGCCACCGCAACAAGCTTCTGGGTGTTGGAGGAATGTCTTCCGCCGATGACGACCATGACGTCGCATTTGCGGCTGAGCTCCTCCGCCTCTTTCTGCCTCGCCCATGTTGCATTACATATTGTATCAAAAATTTCGGGATTTGTATAGAGTTTTTTGATAAACTCTGTACTTTCGGCCCATTTTTTCACTTCAAACGTCGTCTGCGCAACAACGAAAACCGCACTTTGCACAATTTCCGGAGTTGAAATTCGTTCAAGTTCACCGATATCCGCAAAAGTAAACACACGGCCCCGTGTATGGCCCACGATCCCCTGCACTTCGGGATGCTTCGCGTCGCCCGCGACAAGCAGGATCTTTCCCTCCGCTCCGGCGCGCTGCGCGATCTTGTGGATCTTCGCAACGAACGGGCAGGTGGCGTCATGGAAGCGGATGCCGCGCGCCTCAAGCTCATCGTATATGCTGAGGGGCACGCCGTGGCTGCGGATGACGGCCTCGTATCCCTCGGGGATCTGAGCGGGCGAATCTGCGATGACAGCTCCTTTTTTCTCAAGGTCCGCCACGCACTGGGGGTTGTGGATCAGCGGGCCAAGCGTGGCGACGCGGCGGCCCTCGGCGAGAAGGCCGTACGTCAGTTTGACGGCGCGGTCCACGCCGAAGCAGAAGCCTGCCGTTTTGGCTTTGATGATCTCCATGTCGTCCTCCTCACTGCGCGGAGCTGTTCTCGGCGAGCAGGCGCTCGAGCTCGTTCTCCAGCAGTTTTTTGCACTCGCGCAGACGCGCCATGCTGTAGTTTTCTCCCATCGCCAGCTTGTCAGCGGGGATCGGCTTTCCGAACACGACCGTGCAGCGGCGCCAGAAGCGCGGTTTGCCGCCGCGATAGATGATGCGGCACGGGATGATGGGCGCGTGCGCCCGCGACGCGATGACAAACACGCCGGATTTGAGACGTCCGAGATTCCCGTCCTTCGTTCGCGTACCCTCGGGGAAGATCAGCGCGCCGCCGCCATCGCGGACGTAGTCGATCGCCTTTTCAACGGCTGCGGTATCCCCTTTGCCGCGGTGCACCGGCACGACGCCGACATGGCGGAACATCCAGCTGATGACGGGGTGTATCTCGAAGATCTCCTCTTTTCCGAGGATGATCATCCGCTTTCCCCAAAAGCGCGCGAGCACAATAAACACAGGATCGATCGCGGAAATGTGGTTCGGCGCAATGATGAAATTGCCTTCCCGGATGAGATTTTCGCGTCCGATGACCCGGATGCGGAAAATAAAGTGCCACACGATCCATGCCAGCGGAACAATGATGCAGTAAAACACGTCGCCCCTCCTCTTAACCGCCGATGCGCGCACGGATCACGCCGAGCATTTTCTCGAACGATTCGTCAAACGTCAGGCCAGTCGTATCCACCAGCACAGCATCGTCAGCCGCTTTCAGCGGCGCGGCGGCACGGTGCGTATCGTTATAGTCACGGAGGCGGACGTCGTCAAGGACCTCTTCGTATGTGACGCTTTGCCCCTTCGCGGCGAGTTCCTCATACCGGCGGCGCGCGCGTTCCTCGGGCGCCGCGGTCAGGAAGATCTTCACCTGCGCATGCGGCAGGATCACGGTGCCAATGTCGCGCCCGTCCATCAGAACATTCTGACGCGCGGCGAGAGAGCGCTGCGCGTCCAGCAAAAACGCACGCACGGACGGGTGCGCAGAGACGGCGGACGCTGCCATCGCGACCTCCGGCGTGCGGATGGCCTCGCTGACGTCCTCCCCATTGAGCAGGATATGCTGTGCGCCGTCCTCATACGCCAGCTCCAGCGAGATCTCCGGCAGCAGCGCGGCAACGGACTCCTCATCTCCGCAGTCCGCGCCCGCGCGCAGCGCAAAGAGGCCGATGGAACGGTACATCGCGCCCGTGTCCACGTACACGTAGCCGAGCTGCGCCGCAAGACGGCGGGCCAGCGTGGATTTTCCCGCGCCGGAAGGTCCGTCGATGGCAATGGCAATCATAGATCATTCTCCCCTGTTTGTGGATTGTATCATCAGCCGGGCAAATGCGCCGCCGCGGCGTGCGCGGTGGCGAACGCGATGCCCAGATTGTAGCCTCCGGTGTAGCCGTCGAGGTCGATCACCTCGCCAGCAAAGTACAGGCCGGGACACAGCTTGCTCTGCATCGTTTTCGGGTCGATCTCCCGGACGCTGACGCCGCCGCTCGTGACGACGGCGTGCGCGAGGTCGCCCTTCTCGGCGATTTCAACGGGGAACGCCTTGAGCAGCGCCACAAGAGCGCGCCGTTCGGCGCGGGTGACCTGATTCGTCTTCTTCGCGCCGTCGACGCCCCAAAGATCCAGCAGCACGGGCCGCATCGACGCGGGCACAAGGCGGTCGAGGCACTTCGACGCGTCGCGCGACGAAAACTCCGAAAAATCCCGCTGGACGCGCGCCTCGAGTTTCTCCTCGTCGAGAGCGGGCTTGAGGTCGATGGCGATGCGGCAGCGGTGCGTTTTTACATCGCGCAAATGCGCCGATGCGGACAGCACAAGCGGGCCGGACACGCCGAAGTGCGTGAACAGCATCTCGCCCTGATCGGAAAAGACGGGCTTTTCCTCTTCATATAAGGTAAGCGCGACGTTGCGCAGAGAGAGGCCCTGCATCCGCTTTGCAACGTTCCCGCGCTCGACCAGCGACACGAGGCTCGGCTCCGGCGGCACGATGGTGTGTCCCGCCTGACG
>CALXIU010000153.1 GCA_944388415.1 uncultured Ruthenibacterium sp.
GGCGGCTTTCAGTCCGTACTTCTTTCGTCTCTTCGCGTGCAGCTCGACCCCCTCGAGGACGTGCGCGACGATATCCTCGCGCTGATCGACGAGAACGCGCCCGCCACGTTCAAGGACGGCGGCGTCATCCGCGCGGGGGCGCACGCCGAGGTCGACGAGCTGCGCGGCATCATGCACGGCGGCAAGGGCTATCTCGCGTCGCTCGAGGCGAAGATGAAGGAGGAGACGGGCATCCGCACGCTGAAGGTCGGCTTCAACCGCGTGTTCGGATACTACATTGAGGTGAGCAGGTCGTTCACCGAACAGGTCCCGGCGAACTTCGTGCGCAAGCAGACGCTCGCGAACGCCGAGAGGTACATCACGCCCGAGCTCAAGGAACTCGAGAACAAAATTCTTGGCGCGGGCGAGCGCCTCGCGTCGCTCGAGCGCACGCTGTTCGACGATCTGCTGCGCCGCGTCTCCGCGCAGATCGAGCGCATCCAGCGCACCGCGGCAGCCGTTGCGCAGTTGGACGTGCTGGCCGCGCTGGCCGAGGTGGCCGTGCGCAACCACTACACAAAGCCCGACGTCCACGAGGGCGACGCGCTCGTCATCCGCGAGGGGCGCCATCCCGTCATCGAACAGATGCTCTCGGGCGCGCCGTTCGTTCCGAACGACACGACGCTCGACTGCGCCGACAACCGGATGCTCATCATCACCGGCCCCAACATGGCCGGCAAGTCGACGTACATGCGCCAGACGGCGCTCATCGCGCTGATGGCGCAGATCGGCAGCTTCGTGCCCGCGAAGCAGTGCAATATGGGCGTCGTGGACGCCATCTTCACGCGCGTCGGCGCGTCGGACGACCTGTCCGCAGGGCAGTCCACGTTCATGGTGGAGATGACGGAGGTCGCGCAGATCTTGCAGTACGCCACGCCGAAGAGCCTCGTCATCCTCGACGAGATCGGCCGCGGCACGTCGACGTTCGACGGCATGAGCATCGCGCGCGCCGTCGTTGAGCACATGGCGAAAAAGGACGGCCGCATGGGCTGCAAGACGATGTTCGCCACGCACTACCACGAGCTGACCGAGCTCGAGAGCGTGATGGACGGTGTCAAGAATTACAACATCGCCGTCAAAAAGCGCGGCGACGACATCACGTTTTTGCGCCGCATCGTGCGCGGCCCTGCGGACGACAGCTACGGCATCGAGGTGGCGAAGCTGGCCGGGCTTCCCGAGTGCGTCACGCAGCGCGCGAAGGAAGTGCTCGCGATGCTCGTCGCCACCGCGCCGGAGGCTGACCGCGTGCGCCAGCTCGGGTTCGAGGAATTCGCGCCCCCCGCGAAGGACGAGCCCGCCTCGCCCGGCCAGGCCGGAGCGATCGCGAAGCTGCGCGACCTCGACGTCGAGACGCTGACGCCGCTCGAGGCGCTCAATGTTTTGTATCAGCTGAAGCAGGCGCTCGACGAAGCGCCGCGCCAGTAAGGAGATTTTGCAATGGCCGTCATTCACGTTCTGGACAAGCACACAGCCGAGCTCATCGCCGCGGGCGAGGTGGTCGAACGCCCCGCCTCCGTCGTCAAGGAGCTGTGCGAAAACGCCGTCGACGCGGGCGCGAAGAGCGTCTGCGTTGAGATCGAGCGCGGCGGCGTGTCGCTCATCCGCGTGTCGGACGACGGCAGCGGCGTCGACGCCGAATACATTCCCACGGCTTTCGTGCGCCACGCCACCAGTAAGATCGCCTGCGCGGAGGACCTCGACAGCATCATGACGCTTGGCTTTCGCGGCGAGGCGCTCGCCAGCATCGCCAGCGTCGCGCGCGTCGAGCTTCTGACGAAGACGCCCGCCGACGAGTTCGCCTGCTGCTACCGCATCGAGGGCGGGCAGGAACTCGGCGTCGAGGCCGCGGCGCGCGGCGTCGGCACGACGATCACCGTGCGCGACCTCTTTTTCAACACGCCCGCCCGCATGAAGTTTTTGAAAAAGGATTCCAGCGAGGGCAACTACGTCAGCGAGGTCGTCGCGCGCATGGCGCTGTCGCACCCGGAGGTCGCGTTCCGCTTCCTGCGCGAGGGCAAGCAGCAGTTCCAGACGCCCGGCGACGGCAGCGTGCGCGGCGCGGCGTACGCCGTGCTCGGCCGCGAGTTCGCGCACGAGCTCGTCGAGGTCGATTCGGACGACGGCACGTACCGCATCACCGGCCTCGTCACGCCGCCGCGCGTGGCGCGCGCATCGCGCTCGATGCAGTTTTTCTTCATCAACGGGCGCTTTGTCAAAAACCGCACGATGATGGCGGCCCTCGAGGCCGCGTACAAGGGCGCGATGATGCAGGGCAAGTTCCCCGGCTGCGTGCTGTTTCTGGCGATGCCGCCGCAGCTCGTCGACGTCAACGTCCACCCGGCCAAGACCGAGGTGCGCTTCGCGCGCGAGAAGGACGTGTTCGACGCCGTGTACCGCGCCGTCAGGGCCGAGCTGTTCACGCCGAACAACACCGAGCGCGTGATGACGTTCGCGCCCGCAAAGCCCGCGCAGCCCGAACCGCCCGCAAAGCCCGAACCGCGCGCCGCGGCCCCGCAGCCTGCCTCGCCGGTCAGGACCGCGTGGACGGTGCGCGACGTGCCCGCCGCTCGCCCCGCGCAGACGGCCGCGCCGGCGCGGCGCGAGCTCGACGCCTTCCGCGAGCTGGCGCAGACGCTCGCGAGCGCGCCCACCGGCGAGAAATACCGCACGAGGTGGGACGAGGAGGCCGAGCGGCAGACGCCGCCCGCGCCCGAAGCTCCCGCCGCGCCCGCGCAGACGTCGCTCGCATCGGAGCCGGAGACGCCGGAGCAGACGCAGCTCGAGCAGGGCGCCGCGCCGCTGCGCTACGTCGGCGAGGTGTTCGACACCTACATCATCACGCAGCGCGGCACGGACGTGTGCTTCATCGACAAGCACGCCGCGCACGAGCGCGCCATCTACGAGCAGTTGGCCGCGCAGTACGGCGCGGTCGCGTCGCAGATGCTCCTCGCGCCCGTCACGGTGCGCCTCTCGGCGGAGGAAAAGGACGCACTGTTGCAGCACGCGGACATCCTCGCGTCGAGCGGCGTCGAGGCCGAGGACTTCGGCGGCACGAGCGTCATCGTGCGCGCCGTCCCGGCGGACGTCGTGCCCGAGAGCGTCGACGACCTCGTCACCGACCTTGCGCGCCGCTTCCTCGCGAATCCGCGCGAGACGGTCAGCGAGCGCACGGAGTGGGTCTTGCACTCCATCGCGTGCCGAGCGGCCATCAAGGGCGGCGACAAGACGCACGCGCAGCAGCTGATGCGCCTCGCGCAGGACGTCCTTGACGGCAGGATCCCGCCGTTTTGCCCGCACGGCCGCCCCATCGTTTTGAAGGTCACGAAGAAGGAGCTGGAAAAGCAATTTGGCAGACAAGGTTAAGCTGCTTGTCATCACCGGCCCGACGGCGACGGGCAAGACGTCGCTCTCCGTCGGTCTGGCGCTGCGCCTCGGCGGAGAGATCGTCTGCGCCGACTCGATGCAGATCTACAAACACCTGACCGTCGGCACCGCGAAGGCGACGCCGGACGAGATGCGCGGCGTGCCGCACCATCTGATGGATTTCCTCGAGCCGACAGAGCGCTTCTCTGTCGCGGACTACGTCGCGATGGCGTCAAAGTGCATCGCGGACATCGCGTCGCGCGGCCGGCTGCCCATCGTCGTCGGCGGGACGGGACTCTACATCGACAGCCTCGTGCGCGGCATGCGCTTTGAAAATCACGACCACGACCCCGCGCTGCGAGCGCGCCTTTCGCGCGAGCTCGCGGAAGAGGGGAGCGCGGCGATGCACGCGCGCCTCGCCGCCGTCGACCCGGCCTATGCCGCCACCGTCCACCCGAACAACACGGTGCGCGTGCTGCGCGCGCTCGAGCTCTACGAGCAGACGGGACTCACGATGACCGAGCAGCGCGCCCGGTCGCTGCCCGCGCAGCGCCCGTACGACGACGCCGTCGCGGTGCTGAATTTCTCCGACCGCGCCGCGCTCTACCGCCGCATCGACGCGCGCGTCGACGTGATGATGGGCGCGGGTCTGCTCGACGAGGCGAAGCTCGTCTATGACCACCGGGACGAGTACCGCACCGCCGCGCAGGCCATCGGCTACAAGGAATTTTTTCCGTATTTCGAATCGGGCGCGCCGCTTGCAACATGTGTTGAGAAACTCAAGCAGGCCTCCCGCAATTACGCCAAACGGCAGCTGACCTGGTTTGCCGGCATGGACGGCGTCCGTTTCGTCGAGGCGGGTGCGCCGGACACAGCCGAAAGCGTGCTTCGGCTGCTGGAAGAAAGAGGAAAAGCATGAAAAATGGCGCAAAGATGTTGCGCGTCCTGCTGATTTTGCTCGTGGCGTTCGCCGTCGTCTACCTCGTGGCGCAGACGGTCATCATCTGGCGCCGGCCGACAGAGACCGTCCTTGCCGAGCGCAGCACGCTGTCCGACAGCGTCGAGTGCCGCGGCGCGATGGGCATGACGGAGACGCTTGTCACATATGACGGAACAGGTGTTCTGAACTATCTGCTGCCGGACGGCTCGCGCGTCAGCGCGGGCACACAGGTCGCCGAGGTGTTCGCCACGCATGAACAGGCGCGCGATCGAGTTTATCTGACGCGCATTGAGGAAAAACTTTCCATCCTGGAAAAATCAAACGTCACGGCTGAGGCCACCGACGTGTCGCTTCTCTACCGGCAGATGCGCTCCACCGCGTCCGACATTTTGACGGTGCTCGAGTCGGGCGAACTGTCCGGCCTGCCCGCGCTGCGCGACTCGATGGAGCTCTCCGCCAACAAGGCGGCGCACGCCACTGGCGACGGTATGGATTTCTCCGCCCGGATCGCCGAACTCGAGGCGCAGAAGACGGCGCTGGCACAGACGCCGCTGTCCGTCATCTCCGCGCCCGTCAGCGGCTACTTTGTCTCGGCGGACGAGAGCGCGCGGCAGCTCTACACCACGGAGCAGCTGCGCGAGATGATGCCGGCCCAGCTGGCCGAGACGGTGGCGCAGGAATCGCCCGCGAACGACGATCTCACCGCCGGAAAAGTCATTCAGGATTATGAATGGTACTTTTTCGCAACGGTCGACGCCGCCTCGAACCGGTTTGTCGAGGGCGCGTCCGTGACGATCTCGTTCCCGGACGCGTCGAGCGAGAGCTATCCCGCCACCGTTGTCGGCGTGACGCTCGACGAGGAGGCGGGCCTCGCGAAGGTCGAGCTCTCGTGCGACTACACCAGCGGCGTCGTCCTGAGCCTTGAGCACACGGACGCGGTGATCACGTTCAAGACGTACGAGGGCCTGCTGATCCCGAAATCGGCCATCCGGATCGTCGACGACCAGCGCGGCGTGTACGTCAAGACGGGCAACCTCGCGCGCTTCTGCGCCGTCACGCCCATCTATGAGAGCGAGACGGAGATCCTCGTCCCGCTCGAGACGGAGGACGGCGTCAACGAGGTCCGCATGTACGATACCGTCATTGTCTCCGGCCGCGATTTGTACGACGGAAAGATCGTGTCATGAGAACAACGGCCGCCTTTTCTCAGTGTTTTGCACAAAAATGAAAAGTATTTATTGACAACGAAGCCGAAAGTGAAGATAATAAATGTAATATGAGCTATTTGTGCGCATATCTTTGACTTTTTGTTTTTTGATAGATCGAGAGGAGTATTTCGAATGGGCGTGTTTGACAAATTCCGCGACATCATGGGCACCGGCAGCCATGAGGACGACGGCTACAACGACGATGAACTGGAGTTTGCGGCCTCATCCGATTATTCGGAAGAGCCGTATGCCGCGGACCCCGAACCCGAGGAGCCGGCGCACAAGAACAAGGTGGTGAACATCAGCTCGACGATGCAGCTGAAGGTGGTGCTTGTCAAGCCTGAGCGCTTCGACGACGCCTCCGCCATTGCCGATCATCTGAACAATAAGCGTACGGTCGTTCTGAATCTGGAGTCGTGCAGCAAGGAGATCTCGCGCCGCCTCGTGGACTTTTTGTCTGGTGTGGCGTATGCCAACAAGGGCCAGATCAAGCGAGTGGCGAACAGCACGTTCATCATCACGCCGTACAACGTCGATCTCATGAGCGATCTGGTGGACGAGCTCGAGAACAATGGCGTCCTCCTCTGACAGGCGCCGCGGTTACACGCCGCCGGTGGACGAGGCTGAACAGATCTTCCAGCGCCGTGTGGCCGATTTCGCCGCCGCGGTGCGCCGGACGGGCGCGCCGCGCTTTTCGATGTTCTGCAACGAGCGTGAGCAGGAGCTGGCGCGCGCCGCTCTCTCTGCCTCCGGATGGACGCAGTACGCGTGGGACGGCGGCTACGAGGGGGCGCAGCGGGCCGTGCTGTGCGTCTACGACGGCGCGCCGCGTCCGGCTCCCGTCCGCTGCCTCCGGATCGACGCATTGGAGGATGCCGGGGCGCTGACGCAC
>CALXIU010000154.1 GCA_944388415.1 uncultured Ruthenibacterium sp.
AATTCCAGCTGTCCTCGATTCTCTGCGTTCTTTACCAGCATTTTTCTCACCCTGCTCCATTATACCGCATTTTTTCCCTTTATACGACAAAAAGGCCACCGAAAGGTGACCTTTTTCGACAAGCTGATTATTTTTCTTTCCTTGATTTTTGTATGGAATGGGATCTCAAGAAAAAATTATCCGCCAGTATTGACCAGGTGGATGGTTTTTGATGAAATAATTTTGAAGTTGCGTTTTAATGTGTTTATAGGGCCGCGCTTTTTATTGCTGTGGCTAATATGAGGTGAAAATACTGCAGTGCAGTTAAGCGCTCGGATGATATTTCTGCCATGTGGCGGCGCCGCCCCGCAGATGACGCTCCTCTTTATTTATCTGAAGTGCTTTTTGTACGCTGTTGTGTAATGCGCGATTCTGTCGTTTCAGACGTTGTGTCAAGTCCTTATGAACTGTGGACTTGCTAATTCCAAAACGCATTGCGGCGTTGCGAACGGTAGCTCCGGTTTCTGCGACATACTGCCCCAACGCAACGGCTCTCTCCTCTGGATTCCCTTTCATGCAGGCACACCCCCCAGTAAAAAAATGGTGATCTTACTGTAAAAAGTACCTGCAATTTTTGGGATATCTTTATGGACTGTGGACTTGCTGATTCCGAACTGTTTTGCGGCACTGCGGACGGTTGAGCCTGTTTCTGCGACATATTCGCCCAGCGCGATGGCTCTCTCTTCCGGATTCCCTTTCATACAAGCGCACCTCCCCACAGGAAAATGGCATTTTGACTGTGAAAAGCACCTGCAATGTTTGGGGTGTCTTTATAAATTGATGCGATAAATCAGTGGATGTTGAATTAAATGGCTGGTTTGCGGGATCATCATTTGATTGGCATGTAATTTGGTAAAAATGAATGGAGATGTTTTGGCGAGGATACGGCGGGCGTTACTCCATCTCCGCCAGCCCCGCGGCCGATGTCGGCCGCGGGCTTTTTTGTTTTACAGCACATCGCCGCGCCTCGCGGATTCCGCCCGGCGCGGCGATGTGCTATAATGAGAAAAACAAGTTTTTGAAGGGGAGAGACGTATGCTTGGGCAGATGTGCGCGGAACTGGAGGGTCTGCTGCGGCGGACGCGGGAGATCCTGTGTGACGAGACGGCGCTGGCCGACGTGACCGTGAAGGGGCGCGCGAACTTCGTGACGCGCTGCGACACGGGCGTGCAGCACTTTTTACAGGCGGAGCTTGCGCGGCGCTGGCCGGACGTCCAGTTCCTCGGCGAGGAGGAGGGCTGCGCCGCGCCCGACCCCGCGGGGCGGGTGTTCGTGCTCGACCCCGTGGACGGCACGGCGAACCTGATGCACCACTTCGGCCACAGCGCCGTGTCGCTGGCGCTTGTGGAAAACGGCGAGAGCGTGCTGGCGCTCGTCTACAACCCGTTTCTGGACGAGATGTTCACCGCTGTGAAGGGCGGCGGCGCGCGGTGCAACGGGCGGCCCATTCACGCCAGCGCCGCGCCGGGCCTCGCGCGCAGCGTCGTCGCCGTCGGCACGTCGCCGTATGACCGCCAGTTCACCAGCGCGAATTTCGCAGCCTTCCGCGCGATCTTCGACCGCTGCGAGGACATCCGCCGCACCGGCTCGGCCGCGCTCGACCTCGCGTACGTCGCCGCCGGGCGCGTGGAGGGATACCTCGAGCACAATCTGAAGCCGTGGGATTTCGCCGCGGGCATTCTGCTCGTGACGGAGGCCGGTGGCCGCGTCTCGCGCTACGACGGAGGCGCGCCGAGCCCGCTGCAAAACGAGCACATCGTCGCCGCCGCGCCCGCCGTGTTCGACGAGCTGCGCGCCGTCGCCGGCGCGTTCGAGGCGTGAGGAGGGGAGAGCCATGAGAGAGGTCCTGACGCTTCTTGCGGCGGCGCTGTTCGCCGTGTTCGTCATCATGCCCCAGACGCAGCGCTATGTGGACAGGCGCACGCGCGCCAATATGGACTTCATGCGCCGCGCGTCCGCCGCGGGCTGCGCCGTCACCGCGCGGCTGAGCGGGCGGCGGCGGTACACCGTCGTCGACCCCGAGAGCGCCGCCGCGCCGGAACATCCGTTCGAGACGGGACGCTATGTATTCCGCACGTCCGCCGCGGGCCCCGAGCGCCGCAGCGGCATCCGCGTCGGGCGCGACCTGCCCGACAGCGTGACGGTCTACTACGATCCCGAGGACCCCGGCCGCTGGCGCTTCGAGAGCGACCTCGTGCGCGGCGTCTCCGGCGCGCCGTGCGCGCTCGCGCTGGCGGCCGCGATGCTGGTGATGATGCGCGCGCTGTACTGGCTGCTTGGCCTGCTGCCGCTGTGAGGCGGCTGATTTTTTCGTCTGAAAAGGAGGTGCGCGGATGGCCGCGCCGATCGAGATCGACGACATCGCACGCCCGGAGCTGGACGTGTTCGCCCGCCTGACGGAGGCGCAGCTGCGCAGCCGCCGCGAGCCGGAAAAGGGAATTTTCATCGCCGAGAGCCCGAACGTCATCGCCGCGGCGCTCGACGCCGGCTGCGAGCCGCTGTCCCTTCTGATGGAGCGCGGGAAGATCGCGGGCGCGGCGGCGGAGATCGTGCGCCGCTGCCCGGACGTGCCCCTCTACACGGGCGCGCGGGAGACGCTGGCGCGGCTGACGGGCTTCGAGCTCACGCGCGGCGTGCTGTGCGCGATGCGCCGGCCCCGCCCGCTGACGGCGGACGAGGCGTGCAGAGGCGCGCGCCGCGTCGCGGTGCTGGAAGACCTCGTCGACGCCGCGAACGTCGGCGCGATCTTCCGCTCGGCCGCAGCGCTCGGCGCGGACGCCGTGCTGCTCACGCCCGGCTGCTGCGACCCGCTGCGCCGCCGCGCGGCGCGCGTCAGCATGGGCGCGGTGTTCCGCGTCCCGTGGGCGAGGCTCGACGCGCCGTGGCCGGACGGCCTCGCAAAATTGTGCGCGATGGGCTTTGTCACGGCCGCGCTGGCGCTGCGCGACGACGCCGTCTCGATCGACGACAAGCGCCTCGCCGCCGCGGAGAAACTGGCGTTCGTCCTCGGCTCGGAGGGCGGCGGCCTGCGCGCGGAGACGGTCGCGCGCTGCAACTGGACCGTGCGCATCCCGATGCAGCGCGGCGTCGATTCGCTCAACGTCGCGTCCGCCGCCGCGCTCGCGTTCTGGGAGACGCGCGTGCGCTGACCGATCCTGTGCAAACGCGCCCGTCACGCGCCGCCGGATCCGTCGTGCGCTGTGTGCTCTGTGCGGTCGCCTTTCTCGCGGGGACTGCCGTTGACGTAGTGCCGGTCCTTGCCCAGCGATTTCGCGATATACAGCGCCTCGTCGGCGCGGCGGTACCACTCGGCGTAAGAGTGCACGCTGCCGTCCGCGGGCGCGGCCCCGGCGCTGGCGGACGCGTCATATTTTTCCCGGTACGGGCGCAGCGCCTCGCGCGCGTTGGCCAGGACCGCGTCCAGTTTTTCGCGCAAAATGCATGCGGGGATGGCGTTCGGGATCAGCACGATGAACTCGTCGCCCCCCAGCCGCCCGATGCAGTCGCTCTTGCGGAACGAGACGGTCAGACAATCCGCGAACGCGCGCAGCACGCGGTCGCCCTCGGGGTGGCCCTCCGCGTCGTTGACGCGCTTGAAGTTGTCCAGATCGAACAGCACCAGCACGCCGCGCGGCTGCGCCTGCGCGAGAAATTCCTCGGCGCGCCGCTCAAAACCGCTTCGGTTGTACAATCCGGTCAGCTTGTCGAACTGCGCCTCCGTTTGCGCGCACAAAAGTTCGCGTTCCATCCGACGGATGTGATAATGCACGAGCAAGAAGGTCAGCAGACCGATGACGCCGATGCCTGTCAGCGTCTCGAACACGGTCCGCGTCATGCTTTTCAGAATGCGGCTCACCGGCGAGAACGCGACAAGATACACATTCCCCGCGCGCAGGACTGCTGCGTGCTGCAACGCTCCGTTGACCGTCCACACCGCCGCCTTTCCTTCCGCGCCGCCGATCAGCCGCGCCAGTTCGTCCGGCGAGGCGGCCCCCGCGACGTCGAACTGCTGGCTGTTGTTTTCGCTCATCGCCAGCACCTCGCCGGTGCCGGCGTCCACGGCCACAAGGCTCGTCTCGTATTCCGTCGTCGCGGCGCGAAGCGTCGCGCGCACGAGCTCGCTGCGCGTCAGCAGCCCCAGCCGCGCGACGTCCGCGTCCACACGCACGGCTGCGAAGGGCCCGTGCGTAGACAGCGCCACCGCATAGATTGCGGAGGGGCGGCCGTCCGCGCCGGGTTCGGCGTACGCGCCGCCGCTCGCTTCCGGCGCGGACACTTCGCCCCCGCCGCCGGACTGCATCAATACGCTGCCGTTTTCATCCAGCACGCGGATGCACGCCACGTCCATCAGTTCGCGCAGCACCGAAAGCCCGTCGTTCGCCTCGAGCGCGCCGTAATCGCGCGCGACGATGTATTCCACCACCCGCGCCCGCGCCAAAAGTTCTTCTTTCAAAAGTTCCAGGCGCTCGTCCTGATCGTCTCCGGCAGCCTTCAGATTGGCCGCCGCGCTGTCCAGCAGTTGGCGCAGCGCGTGCCCGCTCTCCGTCATGCCGCGCCCGTACAGGCTCACGCCGAACAGCAGCGCGAGAAAGCATGTCGACAGCGCAAACGTCGCCGCCAGTCTCCGGTACAGCTTTTTCACCGCGCCCGCGCCTCCCTCGCCGCCAGCAGGCCGGTATTCAGCCCGACCCGCGGCTGCGCCCGGATCTTCAGCGCTCTGTTCGTTTCCTGCATTTCCATCGCCTCCGCCGTGCGCCGCTTGCGGCGCTTTGCTTTATTTTTGCCCGCCGCCGCAAAGCTATGCGCGCGGCGTGACGCCGGTGTTGATTTTCATACGGAAACATAATAAAATAAAGGAAGTTTCACAGCGCGCGGCGCTGAGTTTCAAATGGAGGAATCATTCAATGTCTGCATTTTCGGGCGCAACTCTCATGATCACCGGCGGCACCGGCTCGTTCGGCCACACGGTGCTGAAGCATTTTCTGACGACGGACATCGGCGAGATCCGCATCTTCTCGCGCGATGAGAAAAAACAGGACGACATGCGCCACGAATTGCAGGCGCGCTATCCAGAGCAGGCGGGCAAGGTGAAGTTCTACATCGGCGACGTGCGCAGCGTGCAGTCTCTGCGCGACGCGATGCCGGGCGTGGACTACATCTTCCACGCGGCGGCGCTCAAGCAGGTGCCCTCGTGCGAGTTCTTCCCGATGGAGGCCGTGCGCACGAACGTGGAGGGCACGGACAACATGCTGCACGCGGCCATCGAGGCGGGCGTGAAGCGCGTCGTGTGCCTGTCGACGGACAAGGCCGCGTACCCCATCAACGCGATGGGCATCTCGAAGGCGATGATGGAGCACGTCATCTATGCGAACGCGCGCGTCGCGGCCGAGCGCGGCAACACCGTCATCTGCTGTACGCGGTACGGCAACGTCATGTGCTCGCGCGGGTCGGTCATCCCGCTGTTCATCGACCAGATCAAGGCGGGCAACCCCATTACGATCACCGACCCCGAGATGACGCGCTTTTTGATGAACCTCGACGAGGCGGTCGACCTCGTGCGCTTCGCGTTCGAGCACGCGAACCCCGGCGACCTGTTCATCCAGAAGGCGGACGCGTCGACGATCGGCGACCTCGCGAAGGCGGTGCAGAGCCTCTTCGGCGACACCGGCACGAAGATCATCGGCACGCGCCACGGCGAGAAGCTGTACGAGACGCTGATGACGCGAGAGGAGCGCCTGCGCAGCGAGGACATGGGCGGCTACTACCGCGTCGCGGCCGACAACCGCGACCTCAACTACGACAAGTTCTTCGTCAAGGGCCAGGTCCACACGATGGCGGACGAGTCGTACACGAGCCACAACACGAACCGGCTCGACGTGGAGGGCACGGTGAAGAAGATCCTGACGACGGACTACGTGCGGGAGGCGCTGGAAGCATGGGAGAGCGGAAAATGAACATCCTCGTGACGGGCGCGAAGGGCTTCGTCGGCAAAAACCTCGTGGAGAACCTGCGCTGCGTCGCCGACGGGCGCAACCGCACGCGCCCCGGCCTCTCGGTCGGCGAGATCTTTGAGTACGACGTCGACACGGACCCCGCGCTGCTCGACGAGTACTGCGCGCGGGCGGACTTCGTGTTCAACCTCGCGGGCGTCAACCGCCCGAAGGAGCAAAGCGAGTTCATGGCCGGCAACTTCGGCTTCGCGTCCGAGCTGCTGGACAAGCTGCGCGCGCACGGCAACGCGTGCCCCGTGATGCTGTCGTCGTCCATTCAGGCGACGCTGATCGGCCGGTACGGCCAGTCGGACTACGGCAAGAGCAAGCTCGCGGGCGAGGAACTGTTCTTTGACTACGGCGCCAAGACGGGCGCGCGGGTGCTCGTGTACCGCTTCCCGAATCTGTTCGGCAAGTGGTGCCGCCCGAACTACAACAGCGCCGTGGCGACGTTCTGCCACAACATTGCGCACGATCTGCCCATTCAGGTGAACGATCCCGCGACGCGGCTTGAGCTCGTCTACATCGACGACCTCGTGGACGAGCTGCTGGACGCGCTGGAGGGCAAAGAGCACCGCTGCTCGTACGACGGCCTCGACGCCGTGCCGGACGAGGGCGGGCGCTACTGCTTCGTGCCCGTGACGCACTCCGCGACGCTCGGCGAGATCGCCGGGCTTTTGGAACAGTTCCGCGCGCAGCCGCAGACGCTCGTGATGCCGGACATCCCCGCCGGCTCGTTCGCGAAGAAGCTGTACTCGACTTACCTCTCCTATCTGCCGAGAGAAAAAGCGGCGTTCCCGCTCAAGATGAACGAGGACGCGCGCGGCAGCTTCACGGAGCTTCTGAAAACGGCAAGCTGCGGCCAGTTCAGCGTGAACGTCTCGAAGCCGGGCGTCACGAAGGGGCAGCACTGGCACAACACGAAGTGGGAATTCTTCATCGTCGTGTCGGGCCGGGCGCTCATCCGGCAGCGGAAGGTCGGCACGGACGAGGCGCTGGGGTTCGAGGTCTCGGGCGAGCGCATCGAGGCCGTGCACATGCTGCCGGGCTACACGCACAACATCATCAACCTCAGCCGGACGGAGAACCTTGTGACGGTGATGTGGGCGAACGAATCGTTCGAGCCGCAGCGCCCGGACACGTTCTTCGAGCCGGTGGAGAGAGCGGAGGAGACGACATGAGCACACAGGCGGCGTTTCAGAACGACGGGCGGCTGAAATTATTGATCATCGTCGGCACGCGGCCGGAGATCATCCGGCTGGCGGCCGTCATCACGAAGTGCCGGAAGTACTTCGACACGATCCTGGCGCACACGGGCCAGAACTACGACTACAACCTCAACGGCGTGTTCTTCCGCGACCTCGAGCTGGCGGACCCGGAGGTCTACCTCGACGCGGTGGGCGACACGCTCGGCCAGACAATGGGCAACATCATCGCGAAGAGCTACGATCTGATGGCCGAGCTGAAACCCGACGCGGTGCTCGTTCTGGGCGACACGAACAGCTGTCTCTCCGTCATCGGCGCGAAGCGGCTGCACATCCCCATCTTCCACATGGAGGCGGGCAATCGCTGCAAGGACGAGTGCCTGCCGGAGGAGACGAACCGCCGCATCGTCGACATCATCAGCGACGTGAACATGTGCTACTCCGAGCACGCGCGGCGCTACCTCGCGGAGAACGGCCTGCCGAAGGAACGCACGTATGTGACGGGCAGCCCGATGGCCGAGGTGCTGCACCAGAATCTCGCGAAGATCGAGTCCAGCGACATCCACGCGCGGCTGGGGCTGGAGAAGGGACGGTATATCCTGCTCTCGGCGCACCGCGAGGAGAACATCGACACCGAGAAGAATTTCACCAGCCTCTTCACGGCGATCAACCGCATGGCGGAAAAATACGACATGCCGATTTTGTACTCGTGCCACCCGCGCAGCCGCAAGCGCCTCGAGCAGAGCGGCTTCGCGCTCGACCGCCGCGTCATCCGGCACGAGCCGCTCGGCTTCCACGACTACAACTGTTTGCAGATGAACGCGTTCGCCGTTGTGTCGGACTCCGGCACGCTGCCGGAGGAGTCGAGCTTCTTCACGAGCGTCGGCCACCCGTTCCCGGCGGTGTGCATCCGCACGAGCACCGAGCGCCCGGAGGCGCTCGACAAGGGGTGCTTCGTGCTGGCGGGCATCGACGGCGACCACCTGCTGCAAGCGGTGGACGTGGCCGTGGAGATGAACCGAAACGGCGACCTCGGCATCCCGGTGCCCGACTACGTCGAGGAGAACGTCTCGACAAAGGTCGTCAAGATTATCCAGAGCTACACCGGCGTCGTGAACAAAATGGTCTGGCGCAAGGGCTGACAAAACAAAAAGGAGGGCGCGAGCCCTCCTTTTTTGTTTGCTTTTATTCTTCCTCCGGCGAGAAGAACGCGACGCCGCACGCGCCGGGGCCGGCGTGCGTGCCGACCACCGAGCCGATGATGCGCAACAGCGGCTTTTGCATGTGCAGGTTCTGCGTCACATAGCGCATGAACGGCTCCACGCTCGAGCGGCGGCCGGTGTAGCCCACCATCACGGGATAGCGCTCGTCGATGCCGCCCACCTTGCCGATCTGCTTGAAGATGGCCACATACGCGCCTGGCAGGCCGCGCGCCTTGTCCGTCAGCGCCAGCTTGCCGTCGATGATGCCGATGACCGGCTTGATGCCCAGAAGACCGCCCGCGATGGCCGCCGCGCCCGACAGGCGGCCGCCCTTGTGCAGGTATTTCAGCGTGTCCACCAGCGCGAACAGGTGCAGGCGCTCGCGCGCGGACTCGAGGTCAGCCGCGATCTCCGCGCCGGACTTGCCGCTCGCAGCCAGATCGACGGCGCGGCGCACCAGCAGCTGCGTCGCCAACGTCACGTTTTTCGAATCGACGAGGTAGATGCCGTCGTAGCCGGCCTCCTCCTTCGCGATCGTCGCGCTCTGGAACGTGCCGGACAGCGTGCTGGACAAAAGCACGCAAACCAGCTCGTCGCCCGCGTCGCGCGCCGCCTCGAATGCCGTCAGGAACGACTCCGGCGTCGGCTGGCTCGTTGTGGGCAGCTTCTCGGCCGTCTCAAGGCGCTCGAAAAATTCCTCGGGCGTCAGGTCCACGCCGTCCAGATAGTGCTCGTCGCCGAAGTTCAGCGTCAGGGGAACGACCGTGACGCCGAGCGCCGCCGCGTCCTCATGCGTCAGGTCGGCCGTGGAATCCGTCAGAATGCGTACCATACTGTTTTGCTCCTCTCAAAGTTTTGCACATGTACTTTCATCCGGCGCCGTGCGCGCCGGTCACAGACTGTCAAAAAATCCGCGCAGGGAGCCCAGCGCCTTCGTCAGCGCGCGCAGCTCCTCGTCGTCCAGACGCGCGGTGGCGTTCGCCACGAGCGCGCGGTGAAACTCCGCGTGGCGGCGCAGCGCGGGCAGGGCCTTGTCCGTCAGTCGCAGCGTCACGCGGCGGCGGTCCGTCTCGTCGCGCTCGCGCCGCACGTAGCCCTTGTGCTCCAGCGTTTTGGCCGCGATGGTCAGCGTGCCGCTCGTCACGCCCAGCGCCGCGGCCACGTCGGCCATCGTGCCGCCGTGCGTCTCGGACACGCTGCGCGCGGCCTCCAGCACATGAAGCTCTGTCAGCGACAGTTCCGGCGCCCCGGCGCACACGCTGCGCTCTTCCAGCCGCAGGACGTCGCGGAAGACATCCACCAGAAATCCATTGATCGTTTGCTGCTGCGGCGTCATGACGCGTTCCTCGTTTCTTTGAAGTTCAAAAAAATGATACGCGCCGTCCGGCCAAAAGTCAAGCGGAAAACGCGCGCGGCGGCGCAAATGCGGATTTTTTACCACATTTGCGCCGCCGCGTGTTTCTTTTTTGGTGCAAATGCGCCGTCATTCGGGCGCCTTCATGCTCTCCACCATGCTGATGTTGCGCAGCTTGCGCCGCATCCCGAGATTGACCGCCATCGAGAACGCCACCGTCAGCACTGCCGCCAGCAGGAAGCTCAGCGGCTTGACGTTGCGGCCGAACATCACCATGTCGATCTCCACCGTGGTCATGATGAACTTGTGCAGGAACACGCCGCCCACAAGCCCCAGCGCCGTGCCGATGACCGTCAGCACATTCGACTCGCGGTAGATGTACGCCTGCACCTCCGGCTCGTAGAAGCCCAGCACCTTGATCGTGGCGATCTCCTTCTGGCGCTCGGCGATGTTGATGTTCGTCAGGCTGTACAGCACCACGAACGCCAGCATCGCGGCGCACAGGATGATGACGTACACCACATAGTTGATGCTGGCGATCGTCTCGTCCAGGCTGGTACGCAGCGTCGCCACCTGCGTCAGGCCCGCCACGCCGCTCACGTCCAGCAGACGCGCCGTCAGCGCGTCGTCCATGCCGTCGGCGCTCTCGGGCAGCAGGGCCAGCACCGAGTTCGGCTCGACGGTCTCCCCGAACGCGTCCACATAGGCGGCCTTCGTGATGTAGATGTAGTTCTCCACGTAGTTTTCGGCCACGCCCGTCACGGTGAGATCCGCCGTGCCGCCGTCGCCGTTCGACACGGTGAACGTGTCTCCCGCGGACAGCCCGGCCTCCTCGGCAAGTTTCTGGGTCACGATGATGCCGTCGTCCGTCAGGGACAGCGCGGCGCCGTTGCTCTCGTGCAGGTTGACGAAGCGGCTCAGCGTGGACGTGTCCTCCGGGACAAAGAGGTAGACGCCCATCTCGCGGCCGCCGATGTCCTGATCCGCCAGCTGCTGGCTCACGGCCAGATAGCTGCGCACGAGCGACGCGTCGTCCATCACCTCACGGAAGCCGTCGCTCTCAAGCGCCGAGGACTTCGACAGCGTGAGGACAAAATCGTATGTGAAGATCTCGTCGAACTGCTTCGATGTGATGTCGCCGATCGAGTCCCGCAGGCCAAAGCCCGTCACCAGCAGCGACGTGCAGCCCGCGATGCCGATCACCGTCATAAAGAACCGCTTTTTGTACCGGAACAGGTTGCGCGCCGTCACCTTGTGCGTGAATTTCAGCCGCTTCCAGACGGGCGTCACGCGCTCGAGCAGAATGCGCTTGCCCGCGGCGGGCGCCTTGGGCAGCAGCAGCTGCGCCGCGCACTCGTGCAGCGTCTTGCCGCACGCGCTGTACGTCGCGAAGCTCGTGCACACGAGCGCCGCGCCCACCGCCAGCGCGGCCAGCGCCAGATTGAACGAGCACTGGAACGTCGGCAGCGTGTACATCGTGCTGTACGCGTTGAAGATGACGATCGGGAGGGCCGTGAAGCCGAACGCGAGGCCGGCCGCGCCGCCCACGACGGTCGCGAACCATGCGTAGAACATGTATTTGAACATGATCTTCCAGCGCCCGTAGCCCAGCGCTTTCAGCGTGCCGATCTGCAGCCGCTCCTCGTCGACCATGCGCGTCATTGTCGTCAGCGCCACCAGCGCCGCCACGAGGAAGAAGAAGATGGGGAACACCGTCGTGAGGGCCTCGAGCTTGTCGATGTTCGAGAAATACGACGACACGCTCGCGTTTGACGTGCGGTCAAAGACGTACCACTCGGGTACCTCCAGCTCGTCGAGCTGCTTCTGCGCGTCCTCGATCTCCGCCTCCGCGTCGGCCAGCTGCTGTTCTGCGTCGGCCTTCTGCGTCTGGTACTCCGCCTCGCCCTCCTCCAGCTCCGCGCGGCCCTCCTCGAGCTGCGCCATGCCGTCCTCGTACTGATCCTTGGCGGCGTCGAGCTTGTATTGCGCGAGGTCGAGCTCCAGCTGCGCCAGCCCGGGCGCGATGTTCAGCGCCGTCTCGCCGGACGCGATCTGCTTCTCCGCCTCAATGATCTGCCGGTTCGCGTCCTCCAGCTGCTTTTTCGCGGCGGCGATCTGCGCCTCGCCCTCGGCGATCTGCTTTTCGCCGTCCGTGACCTGCTGCTTTGCGTCAGCCAGCTGCGCGCGCGTCTCGTTGAGCGCCTGCACGGCCGCGTCGTACGTCTGCCGCGCGGAATCCGCCTGCGCGCGCGCTGTCGAGGCGGCCGTGTCGTATGCCGCCAGACGCGTCTCCTCGGCGTCGGAGGCGGCTTTCGCCGATTCATACGCCGTCTGTTTCGCCGCCTCGTCCGCCTGTGCGAGCGCCAGCTCCGCCTCCTTTTCCGGCCGCGCCGGGTCGTCCTCGCCCATCGCGGCCAGCTCGTTTTCCAGCGCCTCGCGCTTGGCCGTCGCGTCCGCATACTCCGTCTGCGCCGCGGCGGTGGCGGCGAGCATGGCGTCGATGTCGCTGTTCTCGCGCTCCGTCTTCGCCGTCGCCTCGGCCTGTGCGGCGGATTCCTCCGCCGTCTTCACCTGTGTCTCCAGCGCGGGAAGCGCCTGCTCGGCGCGCTCGACCGCGGGCTCCAGCTGCTCGATCAGCGCCTTCGATACCTCAAGCTGCGTCTTGGCGCTCTCCAGCGCCTGTTCGTTCTCCTCCACCTGTTTGACGCCGGCCTCGTACTGCGCCTTGGCGTCGATCAGCGCGGCCTGCCCGGCCGCCAGCTCCTGCTGCTTCTGGTTCAGCGTGCCGGAAATGGAGCCGCGGTTTGCCTCCAGCTCTTTTTCGCCGCTGTCGATCTCTGCCTTCGCGTCCTCGAGCAGCTGCTCGTTTTCCTCCAGCTCGGCGCGCCCGTCGGCCAGCTGCTGCTCGGCGTCGGCCAGCTTCTCCTCGGCCTCGGCCCGCGCGTCGGCCAGTTCGGCCCGCGCGTCTGCCAGCTGCTCTTCGGCGTCCGTCTTCACCTCGTTGTACCGCGCGACGCACCGCGCGTCCGCGATCTCCTCGATGCGGCCCGCCACCTCGTCCACGGCCGGCTGATATTCCTCCGAGGCCGCGTCCAGATCCCGCGCGCCGTCCACGGTCAGGAAGATCTCGCTGTACGCCTCCTGCGAGAAATTCTCCTCGCCGGTGTACGCCATCAGCGCCACTGTGCCGTCGCCGATCGTCGCGCTCTCCGTCTCCACCGAGAAGTAGTACGCCGTCTCGACGATGCCCACGATCTTGAACTCCGTGCAGTTCAGCGTGTCCTCGACGTCCTCGTTCGTCTCCGACACCTTCAGCGTGGCGCCGACCGTCAGCGTGTCCGTGTTCTTGACGAATGTCGACTGCACCAGCACGCACTCGCCCTCCTGCACGGGCAGGCGTCCCTCGATCACGACGATGCGGTTGAGGTAATCCTCCGGCTCCAGCGCCTCGATCTGATCTGAGGGCAGTCCGTGCAGGCGCGTGACGATGTTCTGTTCCTCGCCCGCGTCCATGAAGATGTCCGCCATGTAGCCGGGCATGATCTCGTCCACGCCCTCGACGTCCCGGATGGCCGCGACGTCGTCGTCCATGAGGCCCAGCTCGCTGACGACGCGCAGATCGTACAGATTTGTCCCGTCAAAATACCGGTCGCCCGCCGCGCGCATGTTGATGGGCGTGACCATCAGCCCCGCCAGCAGCCCGACGCCCAGCGCCACGATGGCCGCGATGGCGATGAAGCGGCTGAACGTCCCTCTCATCGTGCGCAGGACGACCTTGCGATACGTTCGTTTCACGTCTTACCACTCGATCCTTTCCACCGGCGTCGGGTCCGGGTTCGTCTCCATGCTCTGCACCGTGCCGCTGTTGATGTGGATCACGCGGTCGGCCATCGCCGTCAGCGCCGTGTTGTGCGTGATGACGATGACGGTGCGCCCCGTGTGGCGGCACGTGTCCTGCAAAAGGCGCAGCACCTGCTTGCCCGTCTTGTAGTCCAGCGCGCCCGTCGGCTCGTCGCACAGAAGGATCTTCGGATTTTTCGCCAGCGCGCGCGCGATCGACACGCGCTGCTGCTCGCCGCCCGACAGCTGCGCCGGGAAGTTTTTCAGCCGGTGGCCCAGCCCCACGTCGCGCAGCACCTGAACCGCGTCCATCGGGTTGCGGCAGATCTCGTTGGCCAGCTCCACGTTTTCCACGGCCGTCAGGTTCTGCACCAGATTGTAAAACTGGAACACAAAGCCGACGTCGTACCGCCGGTATGCCGTCAGCTCCTTCTGCGAAAAATCACTCACGACGCGCCCGTCCAGAATGATGCGGCCCTCGTCGCAGGTGTCCATCCCGCCCAGCATGTTCAGCACGGTCGTCTTGCCCGCGCCCGATGGCCCCACGATGATGCAGAACTCGCCCTTGTTGATCTCAAAGCTCACATGGTCGGCGGCGGTGATGCGCGTCTCGCCCATCTGATAGTATTTGCACACGTCCTCAAAGCGCACGAAAGGTTCCATGCGTCGTCTCTCCTTTGCCTGCAAACAGTGCACAGCTTGTATGTTAATAAACTGTCTGTTGATTATTTTTGTGTTTTTATTATAATGGAAGCAGAGAAAAATCACAACCGACAAAGCGCCGCGTTTCTGTGGGAAAACGGACAGAATCCGCGAATGTGTCGAATAACATTGTAAAAGTTTTATGAAGGGGGAGACAGGCATGGAAAAGAAGGAGGACAGGCGCGTCACCCGCACGCGGCGGATGCTGCGCCAGGCGCTGGTCAACCTGATGCGCGAAAAACCCGTCAGCGCCATCACCGTGCGCGAGCTGTGCGACGCGTGCGAGATCAACCGCGGTACGTTCTACGCGCATTACAGCGATGTATCGTCACTTTTGACCAGCATTGAGGAGGAGCTGTTCGAGAAGCTCCAGACGATGCTCGCCGAGATCTCCACGCGCGAGATGCTCACGCAGGGGCGCGCGGGCCCGGCCATCGTCACGCTGTTCGAGTTTTTGAAGGAGAACGAGGACATCTGCCGGATGCTGCTCTGCGACAACGGCGACCCGGCGTTCATCGAGCGCGTGCGCGCGTTCGTGCGAACGGAGGTGCTGTCGGACTGGCGGCAGCTGTTTTCGGACGACGGCGAACGGCAGGAGTACACGCTCGCGTTCCTCGTCGCGGGCAGCCTCGGACTTGTCCAGCGCTGGCTGGACGGGGGGCTGGAGACGCCGCCCGCCGGGATCGCGCAGATGCTCACGGATTTCATCACAAAGGGCGTCGCGGTGCTGCGCTGACGGCGCGGCGCATATCCTTTCCCGAGGGACAAAGCGTTCCGGGAGGAGGATGACACATGTTCCACGCGTTTTGGATCGCCGCGCTCGCGGGCCTGTCCACGGGCCTCGGCGGGCTGACGGCGCTGTTGCCGCGCCGTCCGGGAAAAGGTGCGCTCGGTTTTTCGATGGGCTTCGCGGGCGGCGTCATGGCGGCCGTGTCGCTCGCCGATATGCTGCCGCACGCCGCCGCCGGGTATCTGGAGGTGATGACGCCGCTGCGCGCGTCCGCCGCGTGCGGCTCGCTTCTGGGGATGGGAATGGTGGCGGCGCTGCTGCTCGCGCGCTGCGTGCCGGACGCCGCCGAGCTCGCCGCCGGGCCGGAGGGCGGCGCGCTGCGCACGGCTGTCGTCGTCACGGCGGCCATCGTGCTGCACAATCTGCCCGAGGGCGTGCTGACGATGTTCACCGGCTACGCCGAACCGGCGCTCGGCGCGCAGCTCGCGGCGGCGGTGGCGCTGCACAACATCCCGGAGGGCGTCGCCATCGCGGTGCCCGTCTGGCACGCCACGCGCAGCCGGTGGAAGGGCGCGGCGCTGGCGCTCGCGTCCGGCCTCGCCGAACCGCTGGGCGCGGCGCTGGTGTTCCTGCCCGCGAGGCGGTTTCTCACGCCGCTGTTTCTGGACGGGATGC
>CALXIU010000155.1 GCA_944388415.1 uncultured Ruthenibacterium sp.
GACTGCCCCGTCGAGCTGCCGCGCGCGCTCGCGTGCATCCAGTGCGCCGTCACGCGCCGCACGCTCAAGGAGCACCTCGGCCCGTATCTGCCGCACGAGGCGCTCACCGTGCGCCAGGCCATCGACAGCTACACCATCCACTCCGCGCACGCGACGTTCGAGGAGGACGTCAAGGGCCGCATCGCGCCGGGCTGTCTCGCGGACTTCGTCGTGCTGGGCGAAAGCCCGTTCTCGGCGGATGCGTACGCCATCGCGGACATCCCCGTCCTCGCTACCTACACCGGCGGCAAGTGCGTCTACCGCGCCGCCCGTTGAGGGCTGCGTTTTTGCCTCCCCTTAAAGGGAAGCCCCTGTGCCTCCCCGCAATGGGGAGGCCCTGGCGTCAGTCTCAAAGGGGAGGCAAGTCTCTGCCAAAGCAGTTGGAGACAGCAATAAAGGGCGGCGAACGCCTGTCAGAAAAAGGAGTTTGATCCCATTGGATACGAAAAAATCCCTGCGCTCGGCGGCGCTTTTGGTGCTGACGGCGGCCATCTGGGGCGCGGCGTTCGTCGCGCAGAGCGCGGGCATGGACTACATCGGCCCGTTCACGTTCGGCGGGCTTCGCACGCTGCTGGGGGCCGTCGTGCTTGTGCCCGTCGCGTGGGCGATGCACCGCGGCGGCAAACCCGTGCCGTGGAAGAAGACGCTCATCGGCGGCGCGGTCAGCGGCGTCGTGTTCTTCGCCGCCACCAGTTTGCAGCAGGTCGGCATCCAGTACACGACGGCCGGCAAGGCGGGCTTCATCACCGCGCTGTACGTCGTGCTCGTGCCGCTGTGCGGGCTGGCGCTGGGCAAAAAGCCCGGCGCGCTCGTGTGGGCGGGCGTCGCGCTCGCGTGCGCGGGGCTGTACCTTCTCTGCGTCACGGACGGTTTTTCGCTCGGCCGCGGCGACGCGCTCGTGCTCGGGTGCGCGTTCGGCTTCACGGCGCACATCCTCGTCATCTACCGCTTCGCCGCCGACACCGACGGCGTTGTGTTCTCGATCGTGCAGTTCGCCGTCGCGGGCACGCTGTCGTGCATCGTGATGGCGTTCACCGAGACGCCCACGCTCCCGGCCATCGCCGGGGCCGCGCCGTCCATTTTGTACGCGGGCATTCTGTCGTGCGGCGTCGGGTACACATTGCAGATCATCGGGCAAAAGCGCGTCGACCCGACCGTCGCGTCCATTCTGCTCAGCCTCGAATCCGTGTTCGCGGCGCTGTTCGGCGCGCTGATTTTGCGCGAGACGCTCTCCGCGCGCGAGGCGCTGGGCTGCGCGCTGATGTTCGCGGCCATCGTTCTGGCGCAGCTGCCCGCGCCGCAGAGGGCGGAAAAAGCCGCCAAAACCGAAAAAAGGGCTTGACAAACCGCATCTCCGGCGGTATAGTGAGTTCATTCCGTATGATCGGATGCAAAAATTAGATCCGCACGGCGGGCGCTCGCGTCCGCCGGCAATGGTAGAGGCGCGGCGAAGATGAGTACCGCGCGGCATATGGCTCAGGCAGGGCCGCCGCGCAGGGAAGGGCGACGCCGCCGAAGCGTAGCGCGCGGTCTGCCGCCGCCGCACCGCTGGGCCTGCGCAGAAGATGCGCCGGACTGTCACGCATGTGGAGAGCTATCATTGGCGCGCGTTTGCCCCGCCCTGCGGGGCGCGAATCGAAACGCATGGCCCGTGACGCTTTTCCGCGCCGCGGGCTTTTTTGCATCCGTGAGACATCAATTTTGAGAGGGAGAAGAAGTATGAGAAAGATCACCGCTCTGTTTGCCGCCGTGTGCCTCGCGCTGTCGCTGGCCGCCTGCGGCGCCACGTCCTCGTCCGCCGGCTCTGCGTCCGCCGGTTCCGCGTCCGAGCCCGCCTCCGCGTCCGTCGCCGACACGAACGGCGACAACGTCCTGACCGTCGCGATGGAGTGCGCCTACGCGCCCTACAACTGGACGCAGCCCGACGATTCGAACGGCGCCGTGCCCATCAAGGATTCCAGCGACTATGCCTACGGCTACGACGTCATGATGGCGAAGAAGATCGCCGACGAGCTCGGCATGGAGCTTGAGATCGTCAAGCTCGACTGGGATTCGCTCGTGCCCGCCGTCCAGGCCGGCACGGTCGACTGCGTCATCGCCGGCCAGTCCATCACGTCCGAGCGCCTCGAGTCCGTCGACTTCACCGATCCGTACTACTACGCCACGATCGTCACGCTGACGAAGTCTGACAGCGAGTATGCGAACGCGAAGAGCGTCGCCGACCTCGCGGGCGCGACGGCCACCTCGCAGCTGAACACCATCTGGTACACCGTCTGCCTGCCGCAGATCCCCGAGGCGAACATCCTGCCCGCGCAGGAGTCCGCCCCCGCGATGCTCGTGGCGCTGAACTCCGGCGCGTGCGACATCGTCGTCACCGACATGCCCACCGGCAAGGGCGCGCTCGTCGCGTATCCCGACTTCACGCTGCTCGACTTCGCGGGCACCGACGGCGACTATGAGGTCTCCGAAGAGGAGATCAACATCGGCATCTCCGTCCAGAAGGGCAACACCGAGCTGCTCGACAAGCTCAACAGCGTGCTGTCCACGATGACGACGGACGACTTCGACGCGATGATGGAGGAAGCCATCTCCGTCCAGCCGCTGAGCAACTGATCTCGTCTGAACAAACGCGCGGCCGCGGGGCTTTGCACCCGCGGCCGCATCCGTGCATTTTGAGAAAGGAACGCCTCTTATGACTTCATTGCCGGCCGACTTCTTTGGCAGGATCATTTTCATCATCCAGAAATACGGCACGTCGTATCTGCGCGGCGCGGGCGTGACGATGGTCATCGCCGTCGTCGCCACGCTGATCGGCTGCGTCATCGGCTTTGCCGTCGGCGTCGTGCAGACCATCCCGACGGACAAGAAGAAGCACCCCGTGCAGTGGGGCGTCGTGGGCGTCATCAAGTTCATCCTGAACGCCTATGTGGAGATCTTCCGCGGCACGCCGATGCTCGTGCAGGCCATGTTCATCTACTACGGCCTCACCAGCGTGTTCGGCGTCCAGTGGCCGAACATGTGGGTGCCGGCCATCTTCATCGTGTCCATCAACACGGGCGCGTACATGGCCGAGACCGTGCGCGGCGGCATCCTCTCCATCGACCCCGGCCAGACCGAGGGCGCGATGGCGCTGGGCATGACGCACGTCCAGACGATGACGAGCGTCATTTTGCCGCAGGCGCTGCGCAACATCATGCCGCAGATCGGCAACAACCTCATCATCAACATCAAGGACACGTGCGTCCTGTTCGGCATCGGCACCGTCGAGCTGACCAGCGCCGCCAAGAGCGTCGCGGGCGTGTACTACACGTTCTTCGAGGCGTACACCGTCGCGATGGTCATTTACTTCACGCTGACGTTCACATGCTCGCGCATCCTGCGCTGGGCTGAATCGAAGATGGACGGCCCCGAGAACTTCGACCTCACGCTGTCCGACCCGCTCGTCCCGGGCGAGGGAATGCACCGCTACCAGAAGCCCGCGCGTGAGACGAACAGCGACTACCGCTACAAAAAACGCAAATCGGAGCTGGGCGACCTGAACGCCGACAGCCGGGAAGGAGGGCGCTGACCATGGCGGAAAAAATCATCGAGGTGCAGCACCTCTCGAAGACCTTCGGCACGAACCGCGTTCTGCGCGACGTTGACTTCACCGTCTCGAAGGGCGACGTCACGTGCGTCATCGGCGCGTCCGGCTCGGGCAAATCGACGCTGCTGCGCTGCATCAATTTGCTCGAGACGCCCACGTCCGGCGAGATTTTGTTCCACGGCCAGTCCATCCTCGGCGGCCGCATGAAGGCCTCGGCCTACCGCGCGAAGGTGGGCATGGTGTTCCAGTCGTTCAATCTGTTCAACAACCTCTCCGTGCTCGACAACTGCCTCGTCGGCCAGCGCAAGGTGCTGGGCCGCAAGGAGGACGAGGCCCGCGAGAAGGCGATGCACTTCCTCGAAAAGGTGGGCATGGCCCCGTACATCAAGGCGAAGCCCCGGCAGCTGTCCGGCGGACAGAAGCAGCGCGTCGCCATCGCGCGCGCTCTCGCGATGGAGCCGGAGGTGCTGCTCTTCGACGAGCCGACATCGGCGCTCGACCCGCAGATGGTCGGCGAGGTGCTCGCCGTCATGCGCACGCTCGCGGACGAGGGCCTGACGATGATCGTCGTCACGCACGAGATGGCCTTCGCGCGCGACGTGTCCACGCACGTCGTCTACATGGCCGACGGCGTCATCTGCGAGGAGGGCTCGCCCGCCGACATCTTCGGCAGCCCGAAGGAGGACAGCACAAAGGAATTTCTCGCCCGCTTCATGGAGCGGTGAGGCCCTGAGCGCCCCACGGGGGTTGCCGGTCCGGACAAATACGATACGCTCCCCCTGTGAGCCGCCGCTCACAGAGGGAGCGTTTTTTATGCCGCAAAAGCAGACGCGCAAGCGGACGCCCGGCGATTTACGTTCCGGATGCCGTGTACGTCCGCGTGCCGCTCTCCTGCGTGCGCTCGTGCCGTCCGGCAGGCGGACGGTGGCCGCGCAGTTCGCCGCGCCGTTCGGCGAGATGCGAACAAAAATCCAGTAATCGGAACGCGCGTGCCTATCGCCGCGCGGCGCGGGGACGGTATGCTGAAAAGAGACGTCATCGCTCGCCGGAGAACTGGCGGCGGTAAGTGCTCGGCGTGAAGCCCGTCTGTCTGCGGAACACGCGGAAGAAGTAGCTGTACAAGGCGTTCCCGCGGCTGGGCGGCGTCGTGCACACGCACAGCCCGCACGCCACGGCGTGGGCGCAGGCGGGGAGAAGCCTGCCGTGCTACGGCACGACGCACGCGGACTATTTCTACGGCGACATTCCGTGCGCGCGCTGCCTGACGGCGGAGGAGATCGAGGAGGCGTACGAGAAAAACACCGGCCTTGTCATCGCCGAGACGTTCCGCGCGCTCGGCATCGACCCCGCGCACGTCCCGGCGGTGCTGTGCAAGCACCACGGCCCGTTCACATGGGGCAAAAACGCCGCCGAGGCCGTGCACAACGCCGTCGTGCTCGAGGAAGTGGCCAAAATGGCTCTCATGACGGAGGTCCTCGACCTGCGCGCGGAGCGCGCGCCCCGGCGCATACAGGACAAGCACTTCCTGCGCAAGCACGGCCCGAACGCCTATTACGGGCAGAGATAGAAAAAGCGCAAGGCCGGGGCGGCGCGTTCCCTCCGCCCCGGCTCCGCGCACAGCGAAAAAGACGTCCGTCCCCGCCGCGAGACCCGCGTTGGGGGATGGACGTCTTTGTTTTGAAAAACCGCCGCGGCGGCCGCTCAAGGGGCGGGGCGGGGCTTTGCCGCATCGCCGGCGAGCAGCCGCATCAGTTCCGCCCGCGGCATGGGCCGCGCGTAGTAAAAGCCCTGGATCCATTCCACGCCGTGGCCGGTCAGAGCGCGGGCCTGTTCCGGGCGCTCCACCCCTTCCACGATCAGCGGGCAGCGCATCCCCTGAAACATCTCCAGCATGGTGTGCACGATGAACACCGCGCGCTCGCTTTCCGGGTAGTCCTGGATCAGGCTGTGATCCAGCTTGACGCGGGAGAAGGAATTTTCCAGGATCAACGACAAATTGGACTGGCCCGCGCCGAAATCGTCCAGCGCGAAGCTGTAGCCCCGCCGCATCAGCAGCTCCATGGTGGAGCGCATCGCGTCCGGGTTCTCCGACAGCACCCGCTCAGTGACCTCCAGACAGAGGCGCTGCGGGGCAAAGCCGTAGGTCCGCTGCAGCTCGTCCAGCCGGCGCACCATGTCCTCGGTCAGCAGCTGCTGGGCGGACAGATTCACCGAGACTGACCGCAGCCCGTCCGCGGCCGGGTCCGCCAGCAGGCGGCAGACCTGTTCCAGCACGGCGTTGGTGATCTCCTCAATGAAGCCGTCCGACTCGGCGATCGGGATAAACTGTGCCGGCGGCACCAGCCCGCCCGCTTCGTCCCGCATCCGCACCAGAGCCTCCGCGGCGGAAAACCGGCCGGTGGGACAGTGGCGGATGGGCTGATACCACACCTCAAACCGCTTCTTCTGCACCGCCTGCTGCAACAGCTCCACCGTGCGGCTGTGAAGGGCGATCTTTTCATAGATGGCCGGCTCGAACCGCAGAAAATGCTCCTTGCCGCACCGGGCCTGAGCCAGACTGAAATTCAGCAGCTCCAGAATGTCGTCGGCGCTCCCGCCCTGTCCGGTATACAAAAACTCCGCCAGCACCGCGCAGGGCAGGATGCCTGCGCCGTCCAGCTGCCAGGGCTGCCGCAGCCGTGCCTGCACCGCGCGGGCCAGCCGGTCGGCTTCCCCGGGGCCTTCGTAGGGCACCAGCAGCGCAAATTCCACATTTCCCATCCGGAACGACTTGCCCTTTGGATGCAGCTGTTCCAGCCAGGCGGAGAGCGCGCAGAGCAGCGCGTCCCCGCGCCGGGTGCCGTACCGCTGGTTTACCATGCGGTACTGTTGCAGAGAGACCGCCAGCACCTGAAAGTTCTGCTTGCCGCCCAGCCGGAGCAGCAGTTCCTGACGAAGGCTGTTCCGGTTGCCGCTGGAGGTCAGAATGTCCTGCTCGATCCGCCGGCTCTGAAAGTTGACCATCAGGATGATGTCGGCGGCCACGATGATGCCGCCGTTGAGCAGAACGTCCGGAAAGATGATCTGGTAGATGGTCAGCGCCAGGATGATCGGCGGCAGGATGCGCATGACCCGCCGCATGGAGCTGTCCACGCTTTGCCAGTTGCGCACGGTGATCCCCAGCAGCACCGCCAGCTGGATCACCATGACAAGATAGCCGGAATTGATCAGCGGGCCTCTCTGATAGTGGTGCTGCGCGTCAAAACGGAAGACCACGCCGGTGAACAGGTTGACCGCGATCAGCAGCGCATAGGCCAGATACAGCGCCGCCAGCAGCCGCCGGTACCGGCGCAGCCCGTCCTGCCGGTAGATGTGCTCATACAGTAGGCGGCACAGGTAGAAGGCCACGATGCTGCACACGGCCACCACCATCAGGAAATAGGCGCTGTTGAACAGCAGGTTGACCCACACGGGGATCACCTGAGGCAGCGAAAGAAAGCAGGTGCAGAGAATGTTGACCACCATCGTGCCCGCCGACAGATACAGGCACAGCTGATACAACCGCCGCTGCGGATGGCTGCCCCAGCGCCGCTCATGAAAGTTCAGAATAAGGACAAACAGCAGGATCAGAGAAAACACTTCCGTGGAAACGGACCACTTGATCATCGGCTTCACCTGGATTCCGCAGCATATTCAGCACCGTGAACTGTACCGCACAAAGGATAAGTTTTTTTCATTATATGCCAATCCAAAATGGCAGTCAAGCCTCGCCCGGCCGCCCGCCGCGGCGCTCGTTGATCGCCACCCGGGCGGAAAAGCGGCAGGAGGTCCGGACGCGGTCGTATCGTGCGGCTCCCCGGTTGTACCCTGCGACCGGCTGGAACCCTGAGCGGAAACCAAGGATGATATTGAACGGAAACATCATAATCCCGGTGGAGATGCCGATGTCGGCCAGAACGGAATCCGATATGCCGCCGGCGATGCGGTACGGCTTCAGCTTGCGCTCTGTCAGATGCGCCAGATCCACGCCCTGATACAGAATGCGTCTTTCGTTTTGGGGGCGCGCCTGCCTTGCCACAGCGCTGGATGCTCCACGGGAACACGCAGCATACCGCCCGGTGCTCCGTGCCCACAGGCGACTGTCTCGCCGTCCGGCGATTCGACCGAGCATTCCACGGTCAGCGGCCCCGCCCCGGCGCCGGTTACATGCGTCTGCGCCGCAACATACCATGCATCGCTGCCGGAACGCTCTGTGCGGAAGATCACGCCGGATGTACCGAAATACAGTCTGTCAAAGCAAACCTGCTCCGTAACCGTTCTGCGGCAATGGAAGCGTACCGCGCACAGCGCCAAACCGCAAGATTCATTGTTTGCGGTGGAGTGCAGTTTTTCCGGCAAAGCAAAATATAATGCCTGATGCAAAAACTGAACCTTGCGGGCGGAACGACGTCTGAACGAATGTGCATATATTGGCTTTCTTCACCACGGAATCGTGTAAATGGAACTTTTGCAAGAATACGGATACAAAAAAACAAATCTGAGGATATCCCTTTCTGTTTGCTCTTTGTACAATAATGATATCAGTACATTGGCAGATCAGGCTGCACAGGGCGCTGTTTGCGCCGGAGGAGGACAGAGCATGAGGAACAAGATCCCGCTGAATGATTCATGGTATTTTTCGCGGCAGGACTGCGGTGCGGCGCTCGCGCTTGCGCACGGCGAAGCAGTCGCGCTGCCTCACACATGGAACGCCGTGACGGCGCTGCTGCTCGAGATGGGCGCGAACACGGTGCGCCTTGCGCACTATCAGCACGCGCAGCCTTTTTACGATCTGTGCGACGAGCACGGCCTCGTCGTCTGGGCCGAGATCCCGTACACCACGCAGCACATGGAAAACGGCCGCGCCAACACGCTCAGCCAGATGACGGAACTCGTGGTGCAGAATTACAACCACCCCTCCGTCGTGTGCTGGGGCCTCTCGAACGAGATCACGGCCTCGGGCGGCGTGACGGAGGACATGAAAGACAACCACCGCAAATTGAACGAGCTGTGCCACAGGCTTGACCCGACGCGACCGACCGCGATGGCGCACGCGTTCATGCTCGATATGGATGACCCGTTCGTCACGGCGTCCGACATCCGCAGCTACAACCTCTACTACGGCTGGTACCTCGGCGAGCTGCCGCAGAACGACGAGTGGTTCGACGAGTTCCACCGGAAGCACCCGGACACGGTGATCGGCCTGTCGGAGTACGGCGCGGACGCGAACCCGGCGTATCAGAACGGCGCGCCGGAGAAGGGCGACTGGTCGGAGCCGTACCAGTGCGTGTACCACGAGCATCTTTTGAAGATGTGGGAGGCCCGGCCGTACATCTGGGCGATGCACTGCTGGAACATGTTCGATTTTGCCGCCGACGGCCGCGACGAGGGCGGAAAGCCCGGCCAGAATCAGAAGGGCCTCGTCACGTTTGACCGCAAGACGAAGAAGGACGCGTTCTACCTCTATAAAGCCTATCTCTCGGACGAACCGTTCGTGCACGTCTGCGGGCGGCGGTACGCCGACCGCGCGGAGGACGTGACGGAGGTGAAGGTGTATTCGAACCAGCCGCGCGTGGCGCTCTTTGTGGACGGGCGCGCCGTCTCCGAGCAGGAGGGAACACGCGCCTTCCGCTTCGAGGTGCCGCTCACGGGCGAACACACCATCGAGGCGCGGTGCGGTGGCCTGTCGGACGCCATCACGGTGCGCAGGGTGGAGAGGCCGAACCCGGCGTACCGCGCGGCGGGCGGCGAGGTGGTCAACTGGTTCGACCGGCCGGACGAGGTCGCGCGCGCGGGCTATTACTCCGTCCTCGACACGATGGAGGACATCAAAAAAAGCCCGGCGGGCGCGGCGATGATCGCCCGGATGATGGCGCAGGTGACGGCGAGCTACGGCGACGTGGCCAGGAGCGTGACGCTTCCGGAGGCGGTGCAGCGGCAGATGGACAAAATGCCGCTGGACAAGCTGCTGCGGCAGGCGGGCAAGGCCGTCACGCCCGCGATGGTCAAGCAGCTCAACGCGGCGTATCTGAAGGCCATCGAGGTGATGCGCTCTGTGCTGCCCGAGGCGCGCTTTGTCGGCGCATTCGAGACGGCGTTTCACCGGGACATCCCGCTCGAGCGCAGAATCTTCGGCGTGCCGTACGAGTGGTACGAACGGTACGGCGTGCAGCGCCTTGGCTACCACAGCGCGTCGCACGGGTACATCGCGGACGTGCTCAACGCCGAAAAGAAAGAGTACGCCGCCATCTCCTGTCACCTCGGCGGCAGCTGCTCGGTGTGCGCCATCGAAAACGGAAAGAGCGTCGACACGAGCTTCGGCATGTCGCTCGAGTCCGGCCTCATCCACGCGAACCGCACCGGCGACATCGACTGCGGCATGCTCACCTTCCTGCGCGGGCAGGGCCTCAGCGAGGAGGCGATCCTCGAGGGATTCCAGAAAAAAGGCGGCCTGCTCGGCATTTCGGGCGTCAGCAACGATCTGCGCTACATCATTGAAGCGGCCGACGCGGGCAACGCGCGCGCGAAACTCGCCATCGACGTGTTCGTCACGGGGATCGTGCACTACATCGGCGCGTTCTATCTCGACCTCGGCCGCCTCGACGACCTCGTGTTCACAGCGGGCATCGGCGAGCATTCGGCGCGCATCCGCGCGATGGTCTGCGAAAAGCTCGCGCCGCTCGGCGTGAAGCTGGACGCGGCGAAAAACGAGGCGTGTTCCGGCGAGCGGATCGTTTCGTCGGACGATTCCGCCGTGTGCGTGCGTGTCATCCCCACGAACGAGGAACTCGGCATCGCCCGCCGGACGTATGAGCTCGCCTGAGCGATCTTCTGCGCCGAGCACCGCAAAAGCAAAACGAGCGGAGGCGAATGCGTATTTCCGATCACCTGTCCGCTGTGCCTCTGAAACGGAGTTTGCAGCCGTTGCCTTTATCAAAGCAGAAGATCCTGGGACATGCATCTTTGGTGTCTACCATGCGCTATTCCCACGCGCTGGAGGAGCAGAAAGACCAGGCCGTGGACACGCTGGACGGGCGCATCGCGAGCGCGCGGCGGGCAGAACCGGATGTTGTATGACACGCGTTGCACATGAATTGCACACGACGCTGTTTTGGACGTCGAAAAAATAAACGGTTGCACACAGACCGCCAAAAACTTCACGAGCCTAAACAACAAAAAAACCGAGAAGCATCAAGCTTCTCGGCTGTTTGGCGTGTCTTAACAAAAAAGATATTTCTTGCTGTTGCCTCCGATCCGAAAATCGCGTTATAATTTAATCACAGCAGCCATTAGCAGCAGCCATTAACTGTATAACCCGATCTTTGTGATAAACTCCTTCCGGATAGGAGTCCCCGGCATCAATACGATGGTGAAATGCGGCTGTATGCGATTAAAGAGAGCATGCATCTTTGCGACGTGTTTTTACGTCGCATGGGCGGTTATGTTCAATTCAATTAATGACAAAGAGAAAAGCTCAGGAAACCTCCCTCATTTGTGTTTCAGTTAGGAAGCATGTCTTTTGCCTTCGAGTGAAATGATCTGGTGGGCCCAATCATGGTAAGGTCAAGAACATGACCAGAAGATGTACAAATTCAGGAGCAGCTTACCTTCACGAACAGGCCCACAGGACACACACCCTTAATTTCAAAATTTAAGGTAGGGCAGGTATTGCGACGGCAATACCTGCCTTTTCATATGCATATGCGCTTTTGCAAAGGCCATGGAGTCGACCACACCAATATCGGATGCCTTTGTCCGATGAA
>CALXIU010000156.1 GCA_944388415.1 uncultured Ruthenibacterium sp.
GTTGCGGCCGTACTCCGCGATGGTCGCAAGGTCCGTCGGGCCGCCGGAGATGGGCGTGTAGTCGACCTTGAAGTCGCCCGTGTGCAGGATGACGCCCGCCGGGCACGTGATCGCGAACGCGACGGCATCCGGGATCGAATGGTTGACATGGATCGGCTCGATGCTGAAGCATCCGAGCTTGAATTTGTTGCGCGGCGAGATCTCGACAAGCTTCGTCGAGCCGAGCAGGCCGTGCTCCTCGAGCTTGTTCCGGATGAGGCCGAGCGTCAGGCGCGTGGCGTACACCGGGATGTTGATCGCCTTCAGAAGATACGGCAGACCGCCGATGTGGTCCTCATGGCCGTGCGTGATGATGACGCCGCGGATGCGGTCACGGTTCTGCACGACGAACGTGAAATCCGGGATGACGAGGTCGATGCCGAACATGTCGCTGTCCGGGAACACCGTGCCGCAGTCAACGAGCAGCATATCCTGCCCGCACTCGTACAGCGTGATGTTCTTGCCCACCTCGCCGAGACCGCCCAGCGGATAGAGGTGCACCGGCACAGCCGGCTGCCTGTTCTGTCCCTGGCGCGGGCGGCGCTGGAAGGTGCGGCGCACCGCGTCGGCCGCCTTCCCCACCTGTGCCTGCACAGGCCCGTCCTGCCGGTTCTGACGAGAGGACCTGTCGGCGCGGGCGGCTTTATCGCCTTGCGCATTCTTTGCACCGCGCTGCGCGTCCTTTCTCGGCTGGCCCTTGCGCTGCGCGCCGCGGCGCGCGCCGTTCTCCGCCTTTTTTTCAGGTGCCTTATTCAGTTGTTCCATATTACCTCCGCAATTCCGGCAGCACACGGGAAAGAAGCCTGTCGCTGTTCGCATGCAGGCTTTCCGAAAGCGCCGCCTATTTTTTTTCATTCGTTTCAGCTTTGTGCGGTACACGGCAACCCTTCGCGCGCGCCGCATGTCCTGCGAAACACCGTCCTGTGCGGCAGCGTTCGCGACCCGTTCAAACTAATGATAATAACATGATACCGTTTTTGGTGATTTTTGTCAACTTGTCCCCGTCGCCGTTAGCAGTATTGGACAAAGCGCTTGTGAAATACGCGCAGACAGGGTATAATACGGTTAAAATTCTATGGAAACGCGGAGAAAAATATGAAACAGGTCATTCTTTATACAGACGGCGCTTGCTCCGGCAACCCCGGCCCGGGCGGTTGGGGCGCGATCCTGGAGTACCGCGGCCAGCGGCGCGAGCTGTGCGGCGGCGCGGCGGGGACCACCAACAACCGCATGGAGCTGACGGGCGTCATCGAAGGGCTGCGCGCTTTGAAAGAGCCGTGCGACGTGACGCTCGTGAGCGATTCAAAATACGTCGTCGACGCGCTGACGAAGGGCTGGGCGAAGTCGTGGCGCGCGCGCGGCTGGGTGAAATCGGACAAAAAGCCCGCGCTCAACAGCGACCTGTGGGCGCAGCTTCTCGACCTGTGCGAGGTGCACACCGTCCGCTGCCGGTGGATCAAAGGCCATGCCGGCCACCCGGAGAACGAGCGGTGCGACGCGATGGCCGTGGCCGAAGCGGCGAAATACAAATAATTTCCTCAAGGTCTTGCAAACTATACTGTTTTAGTATATATTGAATGCAAGGGCGGACTTTCACCGCCTGAAAACAAAGAAAGAAGGGCGATTATGTCAGTCATTTATGTGGACAACGCGGCGACGACGCCTGTCTCCGGCGAGGTGCTGGCGGCAATGACGCCGTATTTCACCGAAGTATACGGCAATCCGTCGAGTATTTTCTACTCGGTGGGCGAGGCGGCGCGCGAGGCGCTGGACGCGGCGCGGGAGCGCACGGCAAAAGCGCTGAACGCCGAGCCGGGCGAGATCTTTTTTACCAGCTGCGGCACCGAGGCGGACAACTGGGCCGTGAAGGGCACGGCGCGCCGCATGGCCGCGCGCGGCAAAAAGCACCTGATCACGAGCGCCATCGAGCACCATGCGATCCTGCACGCGATGGAGGCGCTGGAAAAAGAGGGATTTGAGGTCACGTATCTGCCCGTGGACGCGGAGGGGTTTGTAAACCCGGCGGACGTCGAGGCAGCCATCCGGCCGGACACGGCGCTCGTGTCCGTGATGATGGCGAACAACGAGATCGGCACGATCGAGCCGGTCGCGGAGATCGCGGAGATCTGCCGCCGCAAGGGCGTTTTGTGCCACACGGACGCGGTGCAGGCCGTCGGTGCGATCCCTGTGGACGTAAAGGCGCTGGGCGTCGATATGCTGAGCCTGTCGGCGCACAAATTCAACGGGCCGAAGGGCGTCGGCGCGCTGTACATCCGCCGAGGCGTCAACCCCGTTGTGTTCATGGACGGCGGCGCGCAGGAGCGCGGACGCCGCGCGGGGACGGAAAACCTCGCGGGGATCGTCGGACTGTCCGTCGCACTGGAGCGCGCCGTGAACGGGCTGGACGAAAAAGCCAAGAAGCTGGCCGCGATGCGCGACGCGGTGCTCGACCACATCGCGGCGATGCCGAAGGTGAAGATCAACGGGCCGCTCGACCGCGCGAAGCGCCTGCCCAACAATGTGAACGCGAGCTTTGAGGCCGCGGAGGGCGAGAGCCTGCTTTTGATGCTCGACATGAAGGGCATCTGCGCGTCGTCGGGTTCGGCGTGCGCGTCGGGCAGCCTCGACCCCAGCCACGTGCTGCTGGCCATCGGCCTGCCGCACGAGATCGCGCATTGCAGCCTGCGCATCAGCTTCGGCGTGCAGAACACGATGGACGACGCGCGCGGTGTGCACGGCGCTGGACGAGATCGTGCCGAAAGTGCGCGCGCGCAGCCCGCTTTGGAATGAGTAAACCGAAAGGATGTTGGAAAAATGTACAGTGAAAAGGTGATGGATCACTTTGCAAATCCCCGCAATGTCGGGGAGATCGAGAACGCCGACGGCATCGGCGAGGTGGGAAACCCCAAGTGCGGCGACATCATGCGCATGTCGCTGCGCATCCGGGGCGGCGTGATCGAGGACGTCAAGTTCCGCACGTTCGGGTGCGGCGCGGCGATCGCGACGTCGAGCATCGCGACGGAGATGATCAAGGGCAAGCGCATCGAGGAAGCCCTTCAGCTGACGAATAAGGCCGTTGTCGAGGCGCTGGACGGCCTGCCTCCCGTCAAGGTTCATTGCAGCGTCCTCGCGGAGCAGGCGGTCAAGGCGGCGATTTCGGACTACTACCGCCGTCAGGGCATCGACCCGGAACCCATTGTCGGCAAGCTGGAAGAAGATTGCCACGCTTGCGGGCTGGAATAAAACCGGAATATAAAAGACGAGGTGTGAATCATGAGCGACGAGATTTGCAGCGGCGCGGGCTTTGGCACATACGAGGAGCAGGACAAGATCCTGGTGGGCATGTCCGGCGGCGTGGACTCCGCCGTGTGTGTGCGCATCCTGCGCGAACAGGGATTCGACGTGCGGGGCGTTGTGCTCCGCTTCTCCCCCGCGCACGACGCGGCGGTGGCCGCGGCACAGAAGGCCGCGGCACAGCTGGGCGTGCCGCTGACGGTGGAGGATTGCTCCGAACGCTTTGAGCGCGAGGTGGTGGTGCCGTTCTGCGCGAGCTACTGCGAGGGGCGGACGCCCAGCCCGTGCGTGCTGTGCAATCCCGCCGTGAAGTTCCGCGTCCTGTGCGACGTGGCCGACCGCTTCGGCATCCGCTACATCGCGACGGGGCACTACGCCCGCGTCGACGAGCGCGACGGCGTGTACTACATCGCGAAGGCCGAGAGCGAGGCGCGCGACCAGAGCTACATGCTGTACGCGCT